>CALQIT020000002.1 GCA_943330705.2 Streptomyces griseus | reverse complement strand
TGTGATCGTCGCCGGTCTAGATACGGATTGGCAGGCCAAGCCCTTTGAGCCCATGCCACATCTGATGGCGATTGCGGAAAATGTGACTAAGCAACATGCGGTTTGTATGGTGTGTGGCAGTCCAGCAAGCCGCACTCAAAGAACCACCAACAGTAATGAAAAGGTATTGGTGGGCTCCCATGGATTGTACGAAGCCCGTTGTCGAGAGCACTTCAGGCCCGAAATCGTGCCCCCCGCAACTCGTTTGGTAGAGGCTCATTTCGGAAACAGCGAAAGCAAAGACCAGCCTGCTGAATTTTGATATCTAACCCGATATCAATCGCGATTTCTAACCCTTTTTAAATAAGGTCTTAAACTGATCACCCAAGGTACCCATCGCGGTGCCATTTGTCGTCGGAGAAAAAGTTTTCCAGAGCTCAGCATCGGGATCCTGTGGGACGCTAAGGCTGATTTTTCGCTCTTCGAATTTAATTTCATGAATTTGAATTGAAATTTCTTCGCCCAATTTTATTTTTTCAAATGGGAACTCTGCATTTTCTTGAGCTTTGTTTTTAGGTAGCAGGCCAATGATTCCCTCGGCAATTTGCACAAATAATCCGTAGGGCTCGCGGCGTGTGACTTTTCCTTTGTGGACGCTGCTGACTGGGAAGTTTTGCGGCACCATCGACCAAGGGTCGCTGCCGGCATCCTTAAGGCTAAGTAAGACTTTTTTATCGTCGGGATTGATATCCTTAATCAGGACTGAAATCGTATCGCCTTCTTTAAAGAGCTCGTCAGATCGAAGCACGCGTTTGGTGTAACTCATTTCGGAAAGGGGAATCAAACCTTCAATACCGGGCGTGATTTCAACAAAGGCGCCGAACTTCATACAGCGGGTAACTTTGCCGTTGATCAGGCTGCCAATTTGAATATCTTTAGGTAGGTTTTCCCAAGGCTCACCTTCGGCTTGTTTTACTGACAATGAAATTTTGAGCCTGCCGCCTTCATTTTCAATCTTTAAGACTTTGGCTTGAACTTGCTGCCCGACTTGTACGGCTTCAGAAGGGTCCTGAATTCTAGACCACTTTAGTTCTGAAATGTGGGCAAGACCTTCGATGCTTGGTGCGATTTCAATAAAAGCTCCAAATTTTTCCAAGCGAATGACAACCCCTTTGACAATTTGTCCAGGTTTCACAGTTTCTAGCAAAGTCGATTCTGAGGCCTGCCGTTCTTCATCCAAAAACTTGCGCCTAGAAACGACAATATTTCGGCCGCCTTCGAATTTTGTAATCATGAACTCAAATTTTTTCCCGATATATTCTTCGGGTTTTTCGATTCGTCGTGAGTCCATCTGGCTGATTGGGCAAAAGGCAAGTTTGCCTTGAAGCTGGACACGAAAACCTCCGTTGACGACCTCTGCGACTTTTCCCTCGATCGCAAGCTTTAGGTGGTAAGCATCTTCTAGGCCCTCTGCTAAATTTTTTCCCGTTGGTTTCAATGACAATCGAACGTCGGAGCCCCGTGCTTGATTTACATAAAGCTCGATGGTGTCGCCGACGCTATAGGGAAAGATTCCTTCCGCATTAAGCAATTCATTTTTCATTGCCACGCCATCATTCAAAGTACCGGTAGCGACAAAGACTTCTTCTTTTCCGATAGAAAGAATTTCGCCTTTGATTTTTTGTCCGACTTCAAGTTTTTTCGAAACGCTGTGAAGCGAGCCTTCAAATAAAGAAGTAAAGTCAGAGGTATTTCGATCAAACTGTTCGTCACCAAAGATATCTTTTTTGCTCATAAAATTCCTTCTTCAAGCGGTGCTTTAGAATGCTCTGAAATGCCAGCTGGGGTCAAGGGGGTCGCCTTTAGCCATTGGTCAATACTGCTTCGTGAAATTGAAATCTGGCGCATTTTCTTTTCACTTTTGTCGCGAATTTTTTCTGGCAATGCGGGCAACAGGCCAAAGTTAATGTTTGTCGGTTGAAAATGTTTGGCCTTTTCTGGATTGGTGATGGCTTCTAGTAATGAACCAAGTGCAGATTCCCGGGGTGGATAGGAAACGGCTTGGCCACGCAGCTTTTGATCGAGAAAGCGGGCTGTTAACAAGCCAATGCAGGTCGACTCAAAATAACCTTCGACGCCGGTTATTTGACCTGCAAAATGCAACAAGGAATCCTGTTTGCTTGAGAGGTCGCGGTTCAGCTTTTCCGGTGAATTGATATAAAGATTGCGATGGATACTTCCAAGTTTTAAAAACTCGGCATTTTCTAAACCTGGAATCATGCGGAAAACTCTTGTTTGCTCTCCGTAGGCCATGCGTGTTTGAAATCCAACCATGTTGTAGGCTGTGCCTTCGCGATTTTCTTTACGTAACTGCACGACGGCCCAGGGCTCGCGACCCGTGCTGGGGTGTCGCAGACCGACCGGCTTCATTGGGCCAAAACGCAGGGTCTGTGGACCGCGATCGACCATGACCTCGATTGGCATACAGCCTTCAAAAAACTTCGTCGTTTCAAAATCTTTTGGCGCGATTTTTTTGGCAGCAGTAATTTCTTGAATAAGCAAATTGTACTGATCTTTGTCTAGCGGACAATTGATATAATCAGGGGTTCCCTTATCATATCGATCTGCCATCCACGCCACATCCATATTGATTGAGTCCGCGTCGACGATTGGCGAAATGGCATCAAAGAAATAACAAAAATCATTGCCAAAATGGGCCTGAAGATCAGCGGCAAGAACTTCGTCAGTCAGGGGGCCTGTGGCAATAACCGTTGGGCGTGGCAATTGTGAAAGGCTAGTAATTACTTCATTTCGTACTTCAATGAGTGGATTATTTCGGATCTTTTCCGTGACCAGCCCCGCGAAGATTTCGCGATCCACGGCCAAAGCTTGACCGGCCGGAACATAGGCCTGGTGTGCAGCTTTTAATATAAATGATCCCAATCGCTCTGCTTCCCATTTTAACTGATGCGGAGCAGAGCCATCGCTCATTGAGCCAAATGAATTCGAGCAAACGATTTCCGCGAATTTCGAGGTTTTATGGGCTGGGGTTGACTTCACGCCGCGCATTTCATACAGAACTACGCTATAGCCAAGTTCTGCCAGCTGCAGAGCGCATTCACTGCCGGCCAAACCTGCGCCAACTACTGAAATCGTTGGCTTTTTAAAAGAAGAAGATGTCATTTTTGCGACCTCAATCAGTTGGATGGTGTGTCCTACAGGGGCCCTGCGCCGTTGGCAAGTAAGTCTTGGCGACGATGAAAAACTTCATTTTTTGTGCGAGTTTTAGTGGACGCGTGGGCAAGCGCTCAGTTAAACCGTTATTATGACTGGCAACTTTCGACCAAAGCGAAAATCCGACAAATTGCAGACTGGTTCCAGTGTTTTGCACCGGCTTTTTGAAAATGGCCAAACACCCTTATCAGTCCAGTTCATCCGCTGGAAACTATGGAAGAAGTGGCCTGAATTTGTCGGCCAGAGCATTGGTTCGGCCAGTGAGCCCGTGGGTTACTACCGTGGTACCCTTCACGTTTGGGTAAAAAGTTCGACCTGGATGCAGCAAATGGTCTTCATGCGCGAGGCCATGAAAGAAGCGATCAACAAAAAGCTAAGTATGGATTACGTGACTGAGATTCGCTTGACCCTTGATCGCCGCTCTGTTCCTGCCGATGCCGAGACCTCAGAAGAGCTGCGCAAATCAATCGAAAGTTTGATGGCGGAAACTCCCGACGAACAAATCTGATTCCCGATTCTCAATTTTCGACCTGCGAAGATCCCAGCAGCAAGGGCAAGCCTGCGAATTGCAATCAGCAAGGGCAAGCCTGGGAAGATCCCCTCGACAAAAGGAAGCGGCTTCCGTGCCTCACCGCCCTTGGGTACCGCCATCGTGGCGGGGGCGGACTTCCCTTCCGCGAGAGGAACCTTGAAGGCTTGCCCCGCTTCCAACGACGGCGGCACTCAATTCAGGTGGAGGCAGTTTCTTTGCTGTGGATGTACTTTTGCTTGATCCAAGTTCGAATGTGTTTGAGGAACCTATCGTTGAGTCCAAAAAACGTAAAGTGGTTTGCAAAGCTACCCTTTTCCCCTTGGACTTCTTCAGTAAAATTGCAGCAAGCAAGAAATTCTGGCATACCCTTTTCATGGGGCAGCCACAATGCTAATTCGCGAAAAGAGCCAATTGAAATGGCCCTATGGTATTTAAAGACTACTGAAGCCTCTGAAATTTCAGCAAGTTCAATGGGTATTGCTGTTTTCATGAGTTCACTTGTCGTGCACGTCATTGGGCTGTCGACAGCATCTCTAAAAACAAGCTCAGGGTTTTGCAAATGCATTTTCTTTAAGACATACGAGCGATCAACCGGGTAATAGAAAAGATCAGCAAATCCAGTTGCTAAGGTTCTTTCTTCGGCGTCTGAATGTAGGTTGTTAGTTAATAGATAAAACTGTGGTTTGGTTGTACCAGAAGAATTTCGATTGTGACTTCTGATTTGCTCCAGCAAGGCAATGGCACGATCGAATGGTACGGCCCCAGCATTAAGTATGTCGATAAAAACCCCATCTATGGTCGCTGGCATCCCGCTTCGTTTTTGGATTTCCGAAACCTGTTCATCAATATTCAGTTCGCGCAATCGCAAAGTCCGAAGATTGGTCTTTTGCGGTTCAAGCGATGGCAATCGGGTAATCGATACAAATGTCGATTGGCCGGACTTGGTTTTCAATTTCAAAATTATTGGTGCAACGTCAGTGTTCAGATCGTGAGCCAAAAATTCCAATATTTGAGCCTGTTCGCTTTGCGGCGATTGTTTACTAAAAAAATTGGCGGTGCTCATGACCTCTGGTAGGGTAAATTCTAAAAATAAGACGTCAGGTTTGAGTTCAGCAGGCATTTCGAAAATTTTTCTGCTTTGAATATCGTAAAGAAGAACGGCATCGCCCTCAAATGGAAGATAACAATCGATCTTCTTTTTGCTGGGTCCGGATTCAGAGCCTAAGAGTGCTGCTTTTGGGTCAAGATCAATATAGAAATCGGCCCAGTTCTGATATTTGACCATTTTGACATTGCTAAAAAATCTGGCGGCAGATTCATCCAATTTAGCTTCAAACTTACTGGGGCTTTCAATGTAAATATAATTAAGGATTTTGTCTGGCACAGGATTCTTCTGTGGTGGGGATTTGTGAACCACTTTTTTGTCAACCGCTTCGGCAGACGGCTGATGGCTTTGCAGATACTTGCGGAGATGGCTGATCTGGGGGGACTTTAGCCCGAAATACTGAAATGCGACCGAGAATTCATTTTCAACTGTACCGTGAGGCTGGCAATGGACTGCGGTTGCGATCGCACTTCTTTTGCTGGCAGAGAGAAAATGCTCGCTGTAATATTTGCCAACCCGGCCAACTTCAATTTCGCGATTACTGCGGGTAGCGAATCCAAATTCTGAAACGGACTCGAGCTGTACTTCTTTGAGCATTTCCACGATTGCCGCGCTCTTGTGCGTGAAGACTGAGGACTCTTTGGAGGCCTGGTGCCCTACTAAGGCCAACTGAAGGTGTTGTTTCAGAATAGGTTTGTCGAAGGGTTTATAAATGACGTTAGTAATAGCTCGGTCTTCGACCTCGCGAATTTTAAACTCGGGGCCTTCGAAGGCAGTGAAAACAATGGCAGTTTTGTGCTCTGCAGGGCAAAGTTGCTTTTGTAAAAAAAGGCTCAATGTTTTTTTAATAAGTCCTAGATTTCGGCCACCCAAAAGCTCCTGCTTCAAAATTAAAATCTGGAGGTGAACTTCGCCAGCGCCAACAACAATCTTTTGATCATCTGGATGAATTGCAATGCCAGCTTCATCCAAGGCCACTGGCCCTTTTTCCATTAAAATTTTTATCCATGCTGCGAACTCCACAAGTCCCGAAAAAACTCTTACCACGAGATCCTTATTCAGAGTCTTTAGGGATTCAGTTATTTCAGCCTGGAATTTTAAGTCGTCCTCTAGGACCAGTGCGAACTTAAGTGCCATATATGTTTAGAGTAGCAGATGTTTGACAAATGCGCTAACATTTTACGACTATTTTTCTTCGCTTTTTTCAATTGAACCGCGAATAAGTGATTTGATAGTTTTCTTGCGTTCGGAAGTTCCAAGGATCCCCTTTAATGATTCATGAAGGCTTGAGTCATTGATGAGGGCACCAAGTGTTCCTTCCCCTCGGTCTACTTTGGCTAAAATTCTATCGATTCTGTCAAGTGCATCGCGAAACTTCGGATGGCTCTGGGTTCGCAATTCTGCCATCATTTTTTCAGCATCTCCGCTTGTGGCCTTTAGTCCTTTCGAAGCTTCGTGAAAGTTCGCAATAATTTGACCAACTCGATTGTCTTGATTAATTGACTTCATCAGTGTGTGAACCTCGGTGATGATTTCAAAAAATTTGTCGGCTTCACTGCCGCGTTCTGAAATAACTCCCATTAGATCTGTGGATTTCTGCATGGGTAGGGTGGATTCGGCGTCAAGACTTTTGCCTTGGGGATCCCCGGGTTGAATATAGATGAATTTGTCACCCAAGGCCCCTTGTGTGCGAATTTCGACGGTACTGCCAGCGGTAACACGATCTAGAAAATCGGCATCGATTCGCATTTTTACTCTAAGCTTGTTGGCCGCAGGAACGAAAGAAATGCTGCGAATGTTTCCTACAGTTACCCCTGCAATCGAAACCACACTGCCGGGGGCTAGGCCTTGAACATGGTCGAATTCAGCATAAAGGTAAACCTTACTTCTAAGAAAAAGTCGATCGCCACCAAGAAGAAGAATTGAAAGCAGAATGAGGACCAACCCGATGGTAACGAAAATGCCGACCTTCATTTGATTCTTTCCAACTGGTTCCATTAGAACATTTCTCCTGAGGCAAATTTGGCAATGTAATTGCCTTCCTGAGCCTCTATTTCTTTAACTGTGCCGATTGCTTTAATGACTCCCCCGACCAGCATCGCGATCCGATCGCAAACATTAAAGGCAATAGGCATATCGTGGGTCACTAAAATTGAAGTTACTCCAGTACTTTTCAAAGCAAGTATCATTTCTGAAATCTTGCGAGTATTAAATGGATCTAGCCCAGCTGTGGGCTCGTCATAAAGAATAACCTCTGGCCCCAATATAATTGCACGGGCAAGCCCAACGCGTTTTTGCATTCCCCCTGAAAGACTGGCTGGGAATACGTTTTCATTGCCAGAAAGGCCAAAGCTCGAAAGTGTTGCGGCAATTTTTTCTTTAATCTTTGCCTCAGAAAAACCAGTGTGTTCACGAAGCGGATAGGCCAGATTGTCAAAGACGGTCATCGAGTCAAAAAGTGCGCCCCCTTGGAAGGCGTAACCAATGCGCTTCCGCACCTCTTGGAAATCCCTTTCCTTCAATTCGCTCAGATCTTTTCCGTCAAAAATAACTTTTCCTGAATCTGGCCTTTCTAGGCCAATGAGGCTGCGAAGCAATACGGATTTTCCTGTCCCTGAACCGCCAACCAAGCCAAGGCATTCCCCCTTTTTTACAGAGAAACTGACGCCTCGATGCACTTGTTTCGTGCCAAACTTTTTACAAAAATTGGAAACCTCAATTAGGCCCATTTTTCAAATACCCAAAAAAGTTTAGTAAGAAAGAAGTCGCCGACAAGAATTAAAATGGAAGAAAATACCACCGCTTTGGTCGTTGCCAGACCAACCCCTTTGGTCCCATCTTTAACTGTCATGCCAAAGTAGCAAGAAGAAACTGCAATAAATATTGCAAAGAAAAACGACTTTCCAAACCCAGAGAAATAATCACCCACTTGCAGGTTATTGATAGCTTTGAGAATATAAAACTCAGGATCAAGTTTAAGCTCGAAAACCCCGACGTAAAGTCCACCCAAAAAACCAACAAGATTTGCAATGCCAATCAAAAGAGGTACGCTAATGATGCAGGCAAGTAGTCGTGGAATTACGATTTTCTTAATTGGCGAGGTTCCCAGCGCACGAATCGCATCAATTTGTTGGGTGACGACCATCGAGCCGATTTCTGACGCAATCCCAGCACCAACTCGGGCTGCAATCATTAATGCTGAAAAGACCGGACCCATTTCCCGCAAAATGGAGACCGTAATGATTCGCGGAACATAAAGTGTCCCACCGAATCGTTCAAGGCCTAGACCAAACTGCAGGGTCATAACCATTCCCGTGCTGACTGCGGTGACGATAACAATTGGCAGCGAGCGATAACCAATTTGAAAGACCTGGTCGATAATTAGATTTATGTTCATTGGTCTTTGGAATAATTCTTTCCAGACATTTTTTGTTAAAATTCCGATTCCGCCAAAGAATTCTATAATTTCACTCATGGCGCCTTAAACCCTTCCACGAAAGATTGAAATATCGGGCGTTCCTTGGTCTTGGCAGAATTATGGCCAAAATGGCTAAGACTAAAGTTGCAGCCATTCTTTTGAAACGAAACAAGTGATAGATGAACAGGCACTCCATCCATCAGGCCTTCGCAGTCTGTAAAGAAGGCGGTCCTTCCGTTGTAGGATTTTTCTTGGCGGTTCAGTATGTTCACATTATTTAGAGCGGATAGTGTTTCGCCTTCAACGGCCGTCAGAGCGAGATCAGCCTGGGGCCCGCAGTCTGTCAAAATGGCAATGGTGTTTCCGGTAGATTTGCTAATCCAAGCAATGTCCGCGGAATTGCTGTCTAACTTTTCGAAGCGGCCAGCTGGAGCTTGATATTCGTAGCCCTTAGCCTTTTCCAACTTAGAGCCAGCAATTTTAACCGAGACGCAACCGCACAGGGGCGTTAGAAAAATTATCAAGAATTTCAAGCCAATGCGCATGTTGTTGTTTCCTCAACGCTGTAGTGACGTAAATTTATCGACCCAATGTGAGGAAAAATGTAGAGTCCAGTTCGATCAAATTAAAAAGCTAGACGGCGTCGAGTCCTCTAGCTCTGCCGAAGGACTAATAATTTCTATTATTTGCGACGAAAGTCCGAGTCATCACTTTGTCGCAAATGACAGAAATCAGAGGTTGCCTTGAGTCGAATTGACAGGGGCTTGCGATATAGCGATTTTCAGCATTGGCACCAATCATGCTTTCTTTAGAGATTGATGGGTTTCATAATTTTTGGAGAGCACAATTGATGAGGTCGCTGCTTCGCTGCTTAACGACTATTCTTCTATTAAGTCCAGTGACAACCTGGGCAGGGGTCGAGGTCCAAATAATTGAGCAAGGCGATACCGTTCATTTCGAAGTCGGTGGAAAGACTAAATGGGACTACGAACTAAAAAAGATGGACACGGAAAAGAAGTTCTTTGTCGAACTAAGAGTTCCCAAACTGAGCGATAGTGGCCTACAAAAGCTAACATCTTTTAAGTCTAAGTTGATCACGGCCGTGGCTGTCGACAGCAA
Source organism: Streptomyces griseus (assembly GCA_943330705.2). Lineage (GTDB taxonomy): Bacteria > Bdellovibrionota > Bdellovibrionia > Bdellovibrionales > Bdellovibrionaceae > CALQIT02. Next base: position 102,953 of record CALQIT020000002.1, on the reverse strand, counting down.
GGGTCCAGACGGCCAGTCGATTGTTAGGTTTCAATTGGCAAATGATAGCATTGAAAGTTTTGATTACTTAACGGATCAACCTTCACGATTGATCGTCGATTTCTTTATCAATCAAGACAAAGCAGCAGCTAAACCAAGCACGAAGTCCAGCCCAAAGACGGTATTGCCGATTGCGAATAGCGAGGCGGCTTCAGCTAAAGCGGTCGCCGCACCGGCGGACAATACACTTCAGTCAAAAGAAAGAAAGCCAGCGAACGATACGCTGGCATTGAATATAAATGAACCCGCTAACGCAAACCTTGTGAATAGACCGGAGGAGAGTAAGGCGGACGCAAAAACTGAGACACTGAATAGGGCTGGTGTTTTGATGGCGCAGATCCTGGATTCGAAAGGTTTCAAATTAAAGACTATGAACTTAAAGAGGAATCTGTAATTGCAGCTAAGGAAAACACCTATCTTGAGTTTCCGATTTTACATCTCGAGCTTCCCTATTTAGAATCAATAAAAACAAACAGCCCTGTCTACGAGGTTATCCCCGCTGATACCGACGAAAACAAACAAGCCCGCCTCTTGTTAACTTTATTTCAGAAAAAGAGATATAATGTTTTTCTTAAAACCTTAAATTGGTTTCTGGAGAAATATCCACAATCCCAATATGATGAGATTGTTCGCTTCATGTGGGCCGACGCGTACTTTGATCAATGGTTGGAGGCTAGAAACGCAAACGATTTCGATTTGGCAATTTTGCGCTATCGCTTGGCACTGCAAAAATATCCCCAATCTATTTTGGCAGAAAGAACTCAAATGTTAATGGGTTTTGCCAGCTTAGATCGCGGTGACTATTTCGGAACTCTTCGTCAATTTCAAAAGCATCTGCGGGTTCGGCCCAGCTCGCCAAACAGGGACATTGCCCGGCTTGGAATTGCCGACGCCTATTTGAAAATTAACCGTTGGGACGAGGCTATTGAGCAATACAATGAAATAGAAAAAGAACATAGCGATTCAAAATATGTAAAAATGGCGGCCTACTTTCGTGGTGACGTTCATTTTAAAAAGCAAGACTTCGCCAAGGCCATCGTTGACTACCAGGCTGCCATAAAAAAGTATCCTGATACCGCCTCTGAATTTCCAAATGCGTTTTTCAATCAAGCCGCGGCTAACTTCAATTTAGGAAATTTCAAACAAAGTTTGAATGACTTTAATGATTATCTCAAAAAATTTCCAGCGGATGCCTACGCTGGCTATGCAATGACAAGAGTTGGCGAGCTTCTGGAGATTCTAGGAGCCGACAAGAAAAAAGTTAACGGGGCCTTTCTAGAAACCTACTTTAGATATGGTGATACGCCAAGTTCGGTGGTGGCTAGACTTAGACTACTGAGTGGACGAATGGCTGCGATGAAGCCCAAAGAGGTCGAAAAGGCAGTGAAAGATATTGAAGAGCTTGCAAAGAATTCCGAATTGGCAAAAATCGATCAGTTCGCTACACTGATGATCGCAGAGGGATTTCAAAAACGTAAAGAATATGATAAGGCCACGGGACTTTTGATCAAATATTACCAAGCTCACCCGACTGGCTCAGACCTAAAAATGGTGAGCACTCGAATTGTAAAGTATATCAATGACTATTTACGCGACCTTGTTAGTCAGGGCAACTATATGGACGCACTCAAGGTTCACAATCGGTACGCCGACAACTGGCTTAAAAATACAAATCGCATTGATACGAAATTCAACGTTGCTCGAAGTTTTGAGTTGGCCGGAGTTCTTAACGAGTCAGAAACTTTATATCGGGACACGATCAACCGCATCTATGCCCTAAAGGGAACTAAAGAGGAAAAAGAGAGAAGCGTCATCGAAAAACTTCCTGCCTTGGATGAGCTAAATTTGCGGCTTTCCGCAGTGACATTTAACTTGGGCAAGTTTTCTCAGTCCTTTGACTACTTAAAGGCTATTAAGAATCCGGAAAAGCTTTCTGATATTCATCAAATTGATCGTGTCCAGCTGGCGGCAAGCCTTCTGGAGAAAAAAGGGGATTTTGAGTCTGCGACCCGATATTTAGTAGAGTTACTAAAGGAATGGAAGGGAATACCAGAGCTTGTGGCCGACCCCTATTTGTCACTGGCTCAGCTTGAAATAAAGATGGGAAAGCGAACTGATGCAGTCGAGTCCCTGCAAAAAATCGAAAAACTTATGCAAGAATCCGGCAAAGTGTCTGCCATTACCCATTCGAAAGCGCTTGAGCTTGAAGGGAATCTATACTTTGAAGACGGAAAAATGAAAGAGGCTTCTGCCGCCTACGAACGGCTACTTGCTAAGTACGAAGATGTGCGTCCATTGGATTCTATACGCTATCGCCTTGGTGAGATTCACTTTAAAAAAGGCGAAAATCAAAAAGCAACAGAGATCTGGGAGCCATTGAAAAACAGAAAAAATACTTTTTGGCACAAACTGGCAAAAGAGCAGCTGCAAAGTTCTCAATTTGGCGGCGAGTACAAGAAGTATATAAAAAGAATTCCTGCAATGGCAGGCAAGGAATAGGGGTCTAGATGAGTCAGTTGTTCGACAAAACAACTTCCGCACTTGGGGCCGCATTGAACATGCGGTTGATCAAGCAGAATATTATATCATCGAATATCGCCAATCACGAGACGCCTGGTTATCATGCCAAAAAATTGGATTTCGAAGAAGCGCTGGCGCGAGCAGTTGACTTGGATGGAAATCGCGATCTGACAGCTTCCCATGGCGAACATTTTGCAATTGGTAGCGGCTCAATGAAAAATGTTCGTCCTGATATTTATGAAAATCCAGAAGGCGCAGTCAATAACGATGGCAACACCGTGGATCTTGAGCGGGAAATGTCGACTTTGGCCGAAAATCAATTGATGTATTCGGCGGCGATTCAACTGATCAATAAGAAATTGGCTTCTCTTCGTTATGCTGCAACCGACGGTCGTTAGGAGGTAAATTTTGGCAGATTTTATGACTGGATTTAGAATAAGCTCTAGCGGTATGACGGCGCAACGAATGCGTATGAATACAATTTCAAGTAACATTGCGAATATCAATACGACCCGCTCTGCCGAAGGTGGTGCCTACCGGCGGAAGGATGTCATTTTTGAAGCTATGCCCGAAGTCCAGAATTTTGGTGATATTCTTTCTGTAAATTCTCCGCGGGCAGATATGCAAAGGGTCCAGGTCACTGATGTTATTTCCGACCGCCGTGCACCAATCATGAAGTACGAACCAGAACATCCTGATGCAAATGACGAAGGCTACGTGGCCTACCCAAATATTAATTTGATGGAAGAAATGACCAACATGATACAGGCAACTCGTGGCTACGAGGCCAATGTGACGGCTTTGCAGAACTCGAAAGATATGGTTATGAAGTCCCTAGAGATAGGTCGGTAAGTTCTCATTTTGAAGCAGATAATTTTGAATTTTTTTAGTAATATTAAGTAATAAGGACGGAGTTAAGGATGGACGGATTTACAATATCCAATGCCAACAGATTTTTGGAAACAGGAAAGTTTCCAGGTGTCGGTGATTCCAAAACATCAACTCTTGGTATTGGCTCTAGTAGTGCCTCTGGCATTGGAGCTGGCGGAGTACCGGGGTCCCTTGGCGAAACCCAGTCAAGTTTTGCGGATACATTAAAGACCGCAATTGGCAATGTTAATGAACTTCAGAAGACATCGGACGCAGCTATGCAAAATTTAGCAACCGGTCGGACAGACAACGTAGCTGATGTAATGATCGCTGCAGAAAAGTCCGACATTGCGCTGAAGTTAATGGTTCAGGTTAGAAACAAGATTATTGATGCGTATCAAGACGTAATGAAGATGCAGGTTTAGTTTTCAATGGAGGGGTCAGTTGAATAAGATCTTTGGAAATCTCATCGTCCAGTTCCGCGAGTTCTTTAAGGGACTGGGTCCGACCAAGCGAATGTCGGTCATTGCAGCTTCGGTAGTTGCCGTGGTTACATTTGGGATAATTGTTTTTATGCTAAGTGGAAAAGACTATGCGCCGCTTTTGACAAATATACCTAACGATCAAATTACCACCATTATTGAAAAACTAAATCATAAGAGCATTCCGTTTCAACTGCGTGATGAAGGTAAAACAATATCCATACCTAAAGACTTGCTGCATTCGACACAGATGACATTGATGACCGAGCTTGGTTCGACCCGCCTTGGAAATGTCGGATTAGAGATTTTTGATAAGCAAGACTTTAGCAGTAATAACTATCAGCAGCGAATAAATTACCAGCGAGCCATTCAGGGCGAGCTCATGCGTTCAATTAATACTTTGACTGCGGTAAAGCAGTCAAAGGTCATATTGGCGATTCCCGTAAAGAAGAATTTTTTAGAAGACAGCAATCCGCCGACGGCGTCGGTTGTTTTGGAGTTGCAATCGGGTAAAGTTCTCACTGGCGATCAAATTCGCGGTATTCAATATTTGGTTTCCAGCGCGGTTGAGGCTATGACTCCCGAAAAGGTTACCGTTGTCGACGACCGTGGAAAAATGCTAAGCCGCGGATCCGATGCCCTGACTGGCGGTTCAAATGAAATACTAGAAATTAAGTCAAAAGTTGAGCGCGATGTGGAAGAGCGGATCGAATCTATTCTAGCAAAGGTTGTGGGCCAGGGCAAAATCATTGCTCGAGTGGACGCAACTTTGAACAACAAGGTGACTCAGGCGGTTGAGGAAAGTGTCGACCCCGAAAAGACGGCCGTTCGTGCGCAAACCACAGAAGAGGAAACCTTAGACGGCTCAAGGACGAACCCAGCTGGAGTACCCGGCTCCAGATCCAATTTGCCAGGAGCCGAAGACGCTGGCCAAGTTGGCTTCAAGCAAGACGTAAAGAAGGAACTTAAGACAACCAACTATGAAGTGCCAAAAACAGTCAAAAATATCAGAGAGGCTGCCGGAAACTTAGAGCGCATCAGTGTCGCAGTTCTGGTGGATGGACTGATGCAGACAACGACAAAGGAAGATGGGACCTCTGATACGAAGTGGGTCCCAAGACCCGCCGAAGAACTGCAGAAATACGAAAGCTTAGTCAAAAGTGCAATTGGCTTCAATGCCGCTCGTGGGGATTCGGTCAAAATAGAAAATATCCAGTTTATCGCAGAAGATTTCGGAGAGGCCGATCGAATATTGACTTCTTTAGAGCGCAAGAAATTAGTTCATGCTTTGTTTAAATGGGCTCTTTTAGGATTTAGTTTGGCTTTGTTTTTCTTTATTGTGGTTCGACCTTTCATGCAATGGATCACCGATAGTTTTCAGGAGGCCGTTGAAGATATGCTTCCACGAACTATCGAAGAGTTAGAAGAACTTCAATCCATCGATAATACGTTGCCAGGCATGAGCTCGGCGCTGCCGGTTCTTGAAGAATCGATCGACCCCGAAAAAGCCGAAGCTGAACTATTAAAGGATCGAATAATGACCCTGTTGGATGACGACAATGAAAAGGCACAAAACGCCTTTGGTATGTGGTTAATCAGGAAGGATGGTTAAATAATGGCAAAATTAGCGAAACCCGAAAATTTGGATTACCTTGCTTTGCGGGGGTTTGAAAAGGCAGCCATTCTTGTTAATTATCTTGGAAAAGATTCTTTAAGCGTTCTTTTGAAGGGATTAGATGATGGTGACGTCAGGAAATTATTAAACGTCATGCAAAAATACCGTGTCGTGCCGGTGAATGTGGCAAAGAAAGTTTTGGAAGAATACTATGAGTTGCTTAGTGAAACCGAAGACTACATATTTTCAGAACGATCTTCAAGTAAAGATGCCGTCATTGAAGCCCTAGGTGAAGAACGAGCGCGAGCGATTTTAGGCGGAGTTAATCAAGGAAGCGGCACAGGCAGAGCTCTTGAATCTTTGGAAATGGTTGACGCCAAATCTCTATCAACCTTTTTAGTAAATGAACATCCACAAACGGTTGCGGTTATCTTGGCCCATCTTGAGCCTGAGAAAAAAGGCGAAGTTCTAAAACGTCTGCCTGATGCCTTGCAGGCCGAAGTCGTTTTGCGGATGGCAAATTTAGAACATGTGGCGCCAGAGTTGATCGCTGAAATTGATCAAGTTCTGAAGCGCGAGTTATCGACCATGAGCCACGTTGAACAGGCAGCGCTGGGTGGTGTGCAGCCAGTTGCGGAAATGCTCAACGTCATGGATAAGAATACCGAGACTTCAATCATGTCCCGACTGGAAGAGAAAGACCCTCTTTTGGCTGAAGAAATTCGAAAACTTATGTTTGTCTTTGATGACATTGCTAAAATCGACGATCGTGGTATCCAAGTTCTTCTTAAAGAAGTTCCCAACGATAAGCTTTTGTTGGCCCTCAAAACATCCAACGAAGAAGTCAAAAACAAAGTTTTCAAAAATATTTCTGCCCGAGCTGCAGAAATGCTGCGGGAAGATCTATCAAATATGGGACCATCGCGCTTGTCAGACGTCGAAGGTGCGCAACAAGAAATTGTCAATGCGGCACGCCGCCTAGAAGCCGAAGGAAAAATCTTGATTGCACGCGGAGGTTCAGAGGATGCGCTTGTCTAACCCTGTTCTTAAAGGAGAGAATGCTAGACTATCGACTCTGGAATTCGTTCCGCCGAAGTTTGAGCTTGGGACTCCAGCACAAGCGCTGCACTATTTAGACGAGAAGACGCGGAAAACCAATGATTTTCGCATGAGTGATTCCATCCGGATCCAAACTGGAGTCAGTGATCTTGAAGCTCGCTCGACGGAACAAGAGGTTGAAGGACAAGTTCTTGAGCGCCTTAAAGAAGTTCAAGAATCCGCCTATCAGGAAGCCTATCAGCTTGGCTTAGATGATGGTCGGAAGGAAGCCTTTCAGAAGACGGCAGGGCAGATTGACGAACGGCTTGAAAAACTAGAAGTTTTAATCACGACCTTAAAAAATTTGAAGAAGGATCTTCTACATCACAATGAAGCGCACCTGGTGCAGCTGGCGTTTCAACTTGCCAGCCGTCTTGCTCACGCCGAAATCCAAGCCAATGAGGCTGCCGTTGTGGACGTGATGAGAAAGGCGATCGAGCTTGCTCAGGCTGACGAAAATATTATCGTTCAAGTTTGCCCTAGGCAAACTGCTTTTTTGGAAGACCTTAAAAAGCAAACAGGCCGGGAGTTTGAGTTCTTAAAGAAAGTTCGAATTGAAGGGGTTGAAGGCATTTCTGAAGGCGGCTGTATTGTCGAGACCAATTACGGCCAAATCGATGCTACTTTTGAACAGCGGGTTAGTAAACTTTGGGAATCAATTGCCGAGTCCCTACATCGGGTTAAAGATCGAATTGGGGCCGCGTGAGTCTTTACGCCGTAGAATGGCAAAAATATAAGGATATTGTCGGTCTGGCGCACTTAACCAAAGACAGTGGAAAAGTTACTGAAGTCACCGGAATGCTAATCAAAGGTTTTTTGCCTGGTGCGAGCTTGGGTAGTATCTGCGCTATTAAGCCCCAGGATATTGAAAAGTCATTTTTAGCAGAGGTCATTGGCTTCAAAGGAAAAACTGTATTGATGATGGCCCTTGGAGAAATGCGCGGAGTTGGTCTTGGTGCTAAAATTACATTGGCAAAGCAAGTTGCAACAGTTCGTGTCGGTGACGATCTACTTGGTCGAGTTGTCGATGGCCTTGGCAACACGATCGATGATGGTCCGCCCGTAGAGGGTATCTGTGAAGTCGGTCTTTACTCTGAAGTTCGTAATCCATTGAAACGAAAACCGATTCGCGAGCCGCTGGATTTAGGAGTGCGCGCATTGAATGGTGCATTGACGATTGGACGTGGGCAGCGAGTTGGAATTATGGCGGGCTCTGGTGTTGGTAAGTCAGTTCTACTGGGCATGATGGCGCGAAATACGAAAGCGGATGTAAATGTGATTGCCTTGATCGGCGAGCGAGGCAGAGAAGTTCGCGAGTTTATAGAAAACGATCTGGGTCCAGAGGGAATGAAACGTAGCGTGGTCGTTTGCGTGACCAGCGATCAAAGTTCGCTAATTCGAATGCGTGGCGCTTTTGTGGCAACGGCTATTGCTGAGTACTTTTCTTCGCTTGGAAAGAATGTTCTTTTGATGATGGATTCTGTGACTCGATTTTCCATGGCACAAAGGGAAATTGGTTTGTCGGCCGGCGAGCCCCCAGCATCAAAAGGCTATACTCCAAGTGTATTTTCGGTTTTGCCGAAACTTTTGGAGCGTGCTGGTTCGTTTGAAAATGAAGGTAGTATAACTGGTCTTTACACAGTCCTGGTCGAGGGTGATGACATGGACGACCCCATTGGAGATGCCGTGCGTTCCATTGTGGACGGTCATATTGTCTTAAGTCGTTCTTTGGCGCAAAAAGGACATTTTCCGGCGATCGATATTTTACAAAGTACCAGTCGAGTGATGCGTGCGGTAGTGACCCCCGAACATGTCAGGCTTGCGCAAAAATTACGTGAGAACATGGCCGTTTACAAAGAGGCCGAGGATCTTATAAATATCGGAGCTTACAAGCCTGGCTCCAATCCGAAGATTGATAGATCGGTAAAACTTATCGATGGTATTACGGACTATTTAAGGCAAAGGGTCGATGAAGCTACGGATTTTAATTTATCCCTTCGTCAGTTACAGGGAGTTCTAGAAAACACCTAGTTGAGGTTCATTGTGAAATTTCGATTTCCACTTCTGAAAGTCATGCAGCACAGAAAAACATTAGAAGACGTCGCCCAGCGAGAATTCCAAGTGGCGGTTGCCAAATTGAATTTCGAACGGACAACTTTGGAAACAATGATCGACAGTAAACGTCAAGCCCGGCAAGGGGCTTACCAAACGCAAGTCCAGGGCGGATCTCCGGCCCATATCTTGACCCAAGTCCATGAGTTTTTATTAGGCCAAGACTTGAGGATAGTAGACCAGAATAAACGCATCGAAGAACAGCAAAGAATAGTCGAGGAATTCAGGGAAATTTTGCGTCAGAGGGCAACTGATCGTAAAATAATGGAAGGGTTACGTGATCGGAAAGAGCTTGAGTTTAAGGTAGAAGTCAAAAAACGCGAGCAGAAAAATCAGGATGACTTAAGCATAATGCGATACAAAACGAAGGATGACGAATGAAGAGTGGCTACGATCAGTTCTTCAAGCAAGCGCAAAAAAATGCTTTCGAGGGAAAGAAGCCTTTGCCTAAAATTGATTTAGAAAAATTGAGTTTGAAAAATAGTAAAAACACTAAAGAGCTGGTTAATGAATTGCGCAATCGAAAAGAGCGCCCAAAGCCGCAGCGAAGAATTCGAAAAACCCCTTGGCAAGTTATTCTAAGTTCTTTTTTGGGTCTTGGATTGGCTGGTGCTGGGTTGATGTACTTAGATCAAATTGAAGGTCTTTTTAAGCGTGTGGAAATTTCATTATTAGGCCCGGTAAATGCTGAGGACAAAAAGCCAGAGGCAAGCAAAGCCGAACATGAAAAAAAGGCAGATGCAAAAGCGCCGCAGGTCGAAGAGGCCGCAGCCGGAGATAAAACGAAAGAATACAGTCCAGAGCAAATTAATCACTTCTCAAAGTTGAACGAGAAAAAAAGAGAGCTTGATGCCCGCGAAGAAGAGCTCAATCGAGCCGAAGGCGAGCTGCAAACACAAAAAACTGAGCTGGAAAAGAAGATGACTGAACTTGAGGGCACTCGGCGTAGCATTGCCAGTATCTTAGATGAAAAAGTTAAGGTCGATGATCAGAAAATTGAAACACTAGTGCAAATGTATTCAAATATGAAGGCCCAGCAAGCTGCTAAAATATTCGAAACAATGGACGAAGACCTAGCCGTTGCAATTTTGGGGCGGATGAAAAAAAAGAATGCTGCAGAAGTTATGAATTTAATGAAGCCAGAGAGGGCACAGCTGTTCTCTGAAAAGTACGCAGGATATAAAAAGAAGTAACACTAACTTAGAAAAGGGGGGAAACAAATTTTGATCACAGGTCTCGCCAATCTGGGACCGTCCTCACGGACACCGGATTTGGGAGCTAAAGAAGTTAAAGAAAAAACTTCTTTGGATGGACTCGGGATCACAGGAAGCAAAGTGAAAAGTTTTAGCGACGCACTGAAGAGCAAGTCGGGGCCCCAAGACCGACCCAACCAAAGGTACCGCGCCGACGAAGCCAACACGATGAAGAATGCTTCAAGTGACCAGCGAGTCGACAAATCGGGAGTGTCGGCGCCAAGGATGGGCCCAAAGACACAGGAGCGAAGACCAGAAGAGACACTTGACGGTGTAAGTGATCCTAGGACAGAAAAGAAAGATCAGTCGGAAAACCTTAAGCCGGTGATAACAAAGGGCAAAGAGGTTTCTTCGAAGGAAACGGCGATGCTAAAGTTCATGGACTCGATGGAGAGTGAATTCGGTATCCCTCCTACGCGAATCGTAGAGGCAATGGCCACCCTTCCTCCGGAAGATCTGCTTAAAAATCCTGAAGATACTGCAACCCAAGTGATATCCCAATTGGATCTGAATCCTGAAGATCAGGAGCAGGCCATGTTGATGTATATGTCACTTCTGGCACAAATGAATCAACCGGATCGTCGGCTAGGCATAGCAACGGCCGCAGAGAAGTCATTTTCTCCGCCGCTGCAATCGCAGGCGCTGAACCAACAACCCGTTGCGATGAAAGCGCGGCGTGAGCTATTAAATAGTTCTCTGGATAAAATGAATCAAAAGTTCTTTTTGAGCGATCTGAAGTCCACTGGAGCAAATAAAATTCAGGGCTCAGAGATGGCTTTAAATCCTGCAACCCGCTCATCTGTTCTAGCCAATCTAGGAATTGCAGATAGCGAGTCAGGATTCGAGCTTCCGCCAGAAATGGACCCAAAGATTAATCCGGAGATCAATCCAGAGATCAATCCAGAGATCAATCCAGAGATCAATCCAGAGATCAATCCAGAGATCAATCCAGAGATCAATCCAGAGATCAATCCAGAGTTGCAGCCTGGGCTGAAGCCAGCGATGAAACCTGGTTTGAATCCAGATATGATGTTCCAAAGCAAGCCCGAGCTCGATCCACAAGCGTTTGCTTCCCCAATCGGTGGGAAACCTTTGGTCCCGGAAACGGCAAACAAAGGTGAAGCAAAAGCTAACGTGAAGAACGAGAATCAGGGAACGCTGCAGGATTTGGCTGTTTCATTGGCAACATTGGGAGCAGCAGCAAAAGCACTGACGGACTCATTGCCCAAGGACCCACAGAATGTGAAGGCCTTGCAGGCGGAAAACGCTTTGCAGGAGATGAAGTTTGGTAAGGACTTCTTCCCGCAAAATGGTGCTCTGCAAGCTAGTGCTGTAAAATCTGAAGGGTTTGGTAAGTCCGCAGGCGGTAAAGAAGAAAATTCTTTTGCAGAAAAGGGTTCTTCGTTAAAGCCAGATCAGACGGCCTTAACTGAGATGGGCCGGCATCAGCCGACCCAGTTCAAGGAGGCACTTTCAACTGCGACATTGGCGACAGGGGCCGGTTCTGCGGCAGCTCATGCAGCAGGAATGGATTCTGACCGGGCAAATACGCAGCAGCTGATCAACGGTGCTCAGTATCTAATTAAAAAAGGTGGTGGTGAGGCCAGTATTCAAATGAGCCCAGAGGGCATGGGCCAAGTTCACTTAAAGATTGCTGTCATGGATGGCAAAGTGAGTTTGCAAATGTCCGCTGAAAACAATGAGACCAAAAAGTTGCTTGAAAGTTCGATTTCAGAACTTAAAAACAGCTTGAGTGCTCATAAAATGGAACTTTCGACGATCAAGATCGATAGTTCTGAGATTCAGCAGGGCAAGACTCAAATGGATATGCGAAGTGATTTAAACCGAGAACAAGCGCGGCAGTTTTTGGGGCAGTTTCGTGACGAAAACCTGAATCGAAGGAATGATTTCTTTTATGAAACTCCAGCGATGAAGGCATATGGTTCGGGACGACAACTGGACCCGTTGCAGCCAGCTCCAGTGGCGACGTCAGCTCGACGTTCCTCTGGGTCTGGAAAAGGTTCAGGTCTAGATCTCGTGGCTTAAGTCTGTGCGATAATAGACAGAGAGCTTAAGAGAAAATTCTTAAGCTCTCTGTGAAAGGCAAGGAAGCATTTATGGGAGTAGTTGGGGTCAAAACAGGAGTGAAGGCTTGGACTGACAAGCCTAATTTGGATACAATTACAAAAAGTGATAATGTTCAGACGATCAGCGCTTCGGATAAAGATAAAGTCGGTCAAGAAGAGCTTGGGGCGATGCTTAATAAGATCGCCGATCCCAACTGGGTAGATCCTTCGAAAAAAATGAGGGCGGTCGGTAGTGACAAGTTGGATAAAGATGCTTTCATGAAGCTGATGCTTTCGCAGATGAAAAATCAGGATCCCACCAATCCATTGAAATCCCATGAGATGGCAGCACAACTTGCTCAATTCACCAGTGTCGAGCAAATGATGAATATGAATCAAACACTGACCGAACTTAAGAATGCGCAAAAGCCACAAGAAGGATTTCAAGCGTTAAACTTCATTGGTAAGGCCGTTTCCGGTGATTCGGCAAAACTGGTTCGGATGAAGGGTGACAAAGATCACGACTTTACTTTCGTTCTTGGTGAGGACGCGAGGGATATGGACATTCGTATTCGCGATGCAAATGGTGATGCGGTTCGAACAGTTTCGCTGCATGACTTGAAGCAAGGGGAAAACCGCTTTTCGTGGAATGGCCAAGATGATCGCGGTCATGCGATGCCGGCAGGTGAGTATAAGTTTTTTCCAGAGGCCAAAACCGCAACTGGTAAAAAAGTCGGTGTTAAAACGGATTTTGAAGGAATCATAACCGGGTTAAACTATACGACTGAGGGGCCGGTGCTCTTGGTTGGTAATCAAAGTGTAAAAATCAAAGATGTGAAACGAATTGTTGAGCCTAGTTTGCTGAAGAACAATCAAGGAAATCAAACGACAAATGTAATTCCAGATAAGGGTGCCACCGCTGCTTCGTCATATGCCGAACAGAGGGCAGGGGATGCCGTGCCAGCTCCTCAGGCTCAGCTGATGAATTCGGTAGGGATGTCGACGGGAATGATGGCAAAACTTGAAAAAGATTCGGCTGACGGGAATGCACCAGCAAATTCGCAAAATGCAGCACCTAAAACAGCGCAGTTAAAACCAGAGACTAAGCCAGAGACTAAACTAGAAACAAGCCCGAATGCGAAAAAGGCTCCGCCCCAGAATTCGCATCACAAATAACATGGGCCCGATCTTGTAAAGGAAAATGATTTTGGACATTAAAAAAGTATCGCCGATAGAAAACTTAATTCCAGCGGACAAGTCGGGGGCCGCGCAAAAAGCTATGCCGGGGCCTAGTTTCCAAGAGGCCTTAGCTCGAGTCTCAAACCCAGCCCTTCAGGGGGCGCTCAGTGCCGAACTTGGTAAATCACCCTCGCCGGCGGGAAATTCGGATGGGGTTAAGTTTTCAAACCATGCGGTCGAACGAATGCTTACTCGTGGAATCAGTTTCAATCAAAATGACATGACCCGGTTGAATGATGCCATCGGTAAGGCCGCGGCAAAAGGCAGCAAAGACACTTTAATTCTGATGAACGAATCCGCATTGATCGTCAGCGTGAAAAATAAAACCGTAGTTACCGTTATGGATCAAGCCGCCTTAAAAGAAAATGTTTTCACTAATATCGATAGCACAATCGTAATGTAGTGATTCGTAAATTAGTTTAGTGCAAAGTCACCCTTTAGTGCGAGGTCAGCTTCTCAAGTTCAATCTGTTGCACTTTATCGTCAGCCGTAAGACCTATTTTAAGGATCAGCGATTCTAATATTCCTTTAGGCCAGGTTTGAGTAAAACTGTAGCTAAGCAAGCCCTTGCTCTCGGTTCCTGGGGGTCCGAACTTGCGAATAACCGCAGACTTTGCAAGCCCCAAGCGAAGCTGATTGCTAAATTTTGACTTCGCAGAAAACTTTCTCGAACTATGGCAATTGACGATCGTCCCCCGCGCTGCCGCTAAGCTTAACGTTAACTGCGTGATGAACCGGCCGCCGCCGACAACACTCGAACCAAACTGAAGGACGGCGCCGTCTTTGGACTCATAACATGCGGTCGTCAAAGTCTGGATTGAGGTCAATCCGTGTTTGAGTTGCATCTGACCAAATATTCTTTTTAGATCCTTAAAGGTAGATTTCTCTAGATGCAGGGCCAGAAAATCAAAGCCCTTTTGTGTCACCAGATCTTGTTTTGCAAAACAGACTGAAGTCGGTGCAAAAACCATTAAAAAAACCGAATTCAAAACGAATTTCATTCAACCAGTGAATCCTGCCCTGAGCCAACTGTCAATATCGTCAGTCGGTCATTCCTGGTCTCTTATGGTGCAATTATTCTACCGATTAGTTGCGGATAGTTTTTAATGGGGTGGAAGATGCGACGCCGTGATTTTTTGCAACAGACAAGTCTGGCTTTAGCAGGCATTGCTTTGACGGACTCTATTTTTTCTCGAGCTTGGGCGGCCGAAAATATTTCGCTTTGGGCAAACGGCGAACTTAGCCGAGTGCCAATTCTTCAGGGGGCGACCTCGGACACGGCCACCCAGTTCACAGTGCTTAGGAATATCACCAGGCCCTTTGTTTTGCGCTTAATGAACGCGAACGGCGAACTCCTTTCATACGACCACGAGGTCTTGACGTCATTGGCTGGAGGGGGTTCGCGCTACGAAGTTTTGAAGATCTACGTCCGCGGTCTAAAGCCAAACACAGACTATCGTCTACAGGTGATAGACTTGGTGTCCGGAGCCCTTCGTGATGAAAGAGTTTTTCAGACCCTAGATATTCGCAATCGCAGAAGCCTAAAATTTGCAGTCGTCAGTTGTATGAGTGACGAGTACTTCGCATCAGGCGATCAAACTTGGCCCGCTTTATTGCAAGAAAAGCCAGAAGTCGTATTTATCATTGGCGATGCGGCCTATATTAATCACGGAGATAAAACACCGGAGTCCTTTTGGAATATGCATGTTCAAAGCCGAATCAGAATTTCTTACTACTATGCCCCGCGTTTAATCCCGACGATGCTGATGTGGGATGATCATGATTTTGGTCACAATGATGGGGATAGTTCTTTTGCGATGAAAAATACAAGTTTAAAAATTTGGGATGCTTTTTTCGGTTCAAAATCCATTGTCGGAGTCTACGACAATGGACCTGGCACCAACGGCGTGTTTACTGCATTTGGACAGAACTTCTTTTTGCTTGATGATCGAACCTTTTTGAATAAAGGGCAAAAGAACCAGTCTTTATGGGGTGCAGAGGGTGATGAGTTCCTATTCGCTCGATTAGAAAGTACAGCATTGCCCTCATTTTTAATGAATGGAGTGCAATATTTTGGCGGCTATCTTTTGGGTTCCGAATCTTTTGAAAAAGAGCATCGGGTGGCTTTCAAAAATATCTTAGGGCGACTTTCAAAAATAGAATCGCCAGTTGTTTTTGTTTCTGGGGATGTACACTTTTCGGAAGTGATGAAAATAGAAAAAGAAATTCTTGGTTACGAAACTCTTGAGATCACCTCAAGTTCGATGCATTCGTCGATTGTGCCAGGCCAGCAATTTCGCTCTTACAATAAACGTCGATTGATGAGTACATCGGTGCATAATTTCGTTATCATTGAGTCCTCTGTCCAAGACTCGGGAAAAATAAAAATGAACTTAAAATCAGTTTCCGCCAAGAATAGAGTTCGCTTCAGTCACCAGGCTGAAATCGCTCGTTAGCCGCTGTGGTCGGGCTCTTCGCCCAGTCAAATAAGACCGAGGTCTTAGGAAGATTGACCAGATTTGTTTAATATTCATTAGCCAGACTTGAAAAGAGAACACCAGGCGTTAGAGACTGATTGTAACAAGGTTGGTCGAATATCAACTGAGTTAGTAAGGGCTGGTCCTCGCAGAGGGGGCCCTCTAAGTGAAGAACCGAACGACAGAGGTTCTTCAAAAAAAAGAAACAGATTAGCTGTTTCTTTACAGACATGGAGGTCAGCATGGGAGTTCTCTCTTCCCTATATACCGGTGTTTCCGGTTTAACGGCACAAGGTGAAGCATTGGGTGTTGTGGGTGACAACATTGCAAATGCCAATACCACCGGCTTTAAGGCAAGCCGCGCGGAGTTTCAGGATATCATTTCCAAGAGTTTAAAAGGCGTGCTTGGTGGTAATCAAATTGGCCGTGGTACCAAAGTTGGTGCCGTGAATCCAATCTTGACCCAAGGTAATGTCGACGCCACCGACAAGGTTACCGATCTTGCGATTTCTGGTGATGGCTATTTTAAAGTGAAAGGATCCGATGGCGAATCCTTTAGCCGCGATGGCTCTTTCCACTTTGACAAAGAAGGCTATTTAACAACAAATGACAATCAAAGAGTCCAAGGTTACCAGGCCGACGAACAGGGAACCATTCTAAATAAGGTAGCCGATATTAAATTCCCTAGGGCATTGATTCCGGCCAAGGCCACTAAGGAAGTAAAATTGGATCTAAATCTGGATTCCCGGATGGAGCCTACTAAAAAGTTTGATAAGAAAGATCCATTTGCGACTTCCCACTATTCAACAGGTATGGAGATCTATGACTCGCAAGGTAACAAACACTTGGTGACGATGTTCTTCAATAAGATCGAGGATAGAAAATGGGAGTACCGTGGGCTTATCGATGGAAAAGAATTTCTGGGCGGAAAATCAGGGGACCTAGATGAGGTTTGTAAAGGAGTTGTTAAATTCAACGTCGACGGAAAACTAGAGACCCAAGAAATGACCGACAGTAATTTCAACTTTGCTGGCGGTTCGTTCCAAGATCAGAAAATTAAAATTAATTTTGGTGATGCCATCGGCGAGGGCGGAACCGGTATCAACGGTACCAAACAATACGGTAGAGAGTCGGATTTAATTACCTGGAGTCAAGATGGTGCTGCGGCAGGTACTATCAATAATCTTTCGTTTAATGATGAAGGTGTGCTGACGGCATTGTACTCCAACGGTGAAGCTAGGGATTTGGCCCAGATCGCATTGGCCAAATTTGAAAACCCAGAGGCCTTATTTAAAGTCGGTAACAACCGATTGAAAGAATCCAGAGATTCCGGCCAAGCCGCTCTTGGGTCCGCAGGCCGATCTGGCCGCGGTAAGTTGTTCGCAAAATCGCTCGAAAGGTCGACTGTCGATCTGGCTGCGGAATTCGTTAATCTGATTCAGAATCAGCGGGGATTCCAAGCCAATGCAAAGACAATTACAACCACCGACGAGCTTTTAAATGAAGTTATTCAGTTAAAACGATAAGATTAGATTGAGTTAACCATGTCTGAGGCCGGTTCCTTCTATCTCACCAATAGAAGGAGCCGCCAACTTTGACGAATTCCGTGACTGACTTTTCTGATGATCTCTTTCTTTGACAAGCCCCTCAGCTTTTGTAGGCTATATTTTTCGTGGGAATTACATGTCGTCCAATTGGAAAATTCGCTACTTCAAGTTTTCAGCCAAGCTTTTTGGCGGGGTCGTTGTCGTTCTTTCTATTTCTGCTCTAATTTTCTATCAAAGCCTTGGTCGTGACAAAGCCGAAATTGAAGTTGCTGGACAGTTTAAGGCCAAGCGCAACGCTGTTGGAATTTGGAAGATTCAAGCAGAATCGCCAAAGCAATTGGCCTTCGCTTTTGGTTGTGTTCAAGCCCATGATCGACTTTTCCAGACCGAGCTGATGCGCAGACTTGGGACCGGACGCCTTTCTGAATGGTTTGGCGATATGACATTGTCAAGAGACCGACTGATGCGCTTCGGAGCCGAAGTCGCAAAATGGGAATGGCAAGAATGGGAAGAAAAACCAGAACTTGCTGAAGCCAAAATTATGCTCGAATCCTATATTGAAGGTCGCAAGGCTTGCATCAATAGCGCTCCTGTTCCCTTTGAATTTAGGTTGTTGAAAATCAATGCGGCCTCGGCGGCTGATTGGCAAGCTTGGGAGATCCTTGCCATCACGCGTGCCCATGCGGCTGATTTCTCCTATGACCATAGGGATGAGGTCGGACGTTTTGCATTAGAAAAATTTTTTGGCGCCGAATATGCAAAGATGTTGACCCCCTCGGAGCCCACGGACTCAGCCGCGCTGTATGATCAAATCGACAGCAAAGATTTGCAGCAGCCAGCAAACGGAAGAAAAGAAACGTCGATGCGGTCGTTGCCATTTTTTCCAACTATAGCTACCGCCGCTGCGAAGCCACAACTACCGATTGGAAAACTGCAAATGCCAATGGGTGCTATAGCCTATTCAGGATATGACTTAGTCACATTGGGTGCCGAAACTGGGGCCTCGAATGCATGGGTTAGCGCCAAACAAAATAACAATGGCAGGGCCAGCCTGTGCAACGATACACACCTAGGATTTTTGTGGCCCTCGACCCTTTACCCCATTGAATATGAACTGACACAAAAGGATCGAAAAGTCATTGGTTCTGGTTTTGCCTTGCCAGGAATTCCCGCTTTGAATATCGGTCGTGTGGCAATTGAAGAAAGTGGAAAAAGACAATCAGTCCTGGAATGGGGAATCACCATTGCTAACTACGTAGATGTGCAAAACTTGGTGCAGCTTGACGGGAAAATCGGAAAGAAAGAAATTGGCCAACTGCAAAAGTTTCGCATTGTCGATCCGAAAAGCCATGACTCAAGGGAAGAGAGCTTCCAGGAAACTTGGACCGAGCTTGGCCCCCGCGTCGACGCAATTATCGACTGGATGGGCGCGCCCCAACCGAAACAAGCCATCGCATTTCAGTGGGCCGCTTTTCGCAAAGAGATGAGCGCCGTACCTTTTTTTATTAATAGGACCTTAAATGGTGCTGTCAGTTTGCAAGATGATTTTAAGCTTTGGACCTATCCCTCAGTGAATTTCAACTGGCTTGAATGGAAAAAAAATGAGGGCACCTGGGCCGGGCACACCATGACTGGCACCGTCTTTAAAGAGGATTCCGTTCAAAGGCGAATTGAACACCGGACTTTTCTAACAGAAGTGCAGGCCCGTAAACTCAAGACCTCAGAACAAGTTGATCGACCTTTTATCTACAAAAAAATAGAAAATGATACGGACTTCTTTTTTACGTCTGGAAATCATCGCATCTATGCAGGAGAGCTAGGCCTTAAATTGGCTTTTCATTGGAATGAAGGTTCGCGGGCCAAACGATTGGTCGAGATGAAGAAGAAAATTACGGACGATGTGCCTTCCGGTCAATTTGATTTGGTGTCAAAGCAGTTAAGTGAATTTCAATCCTGGATCGTCAAAAACCTAAGAGCACAAGATATTTGCGATTCTGCAGACAAAACCTGTGCAGAAATATTTGCGGGTTTAGAACAGTTTACTGGTGAAGTTTTACGGGATTCTTGGCAAGTAACGGTATTAACTCTTTGGGAGCGCGAACTTAAAATATCTTTGTGGAAAAGAAGTCCCCGTGACATTGCCCCAGGACCGGAGCGGCAGAGTTGGCTTGAACTGCATCGGTGGTGGGATCGATCCGGACTTTCAAGGACAGCTCTTTTCGCAATATTGAAAAGTCCAGAACAACAGAAAAAACTAAATGATTTGCTGGGAAAAAGTATCAAGGAATTATTTAAGAGTTCATGGGCTACGACTTTACAAAGCCTTCGGGCAAGTGGGGAAGACTACAACAACTGGCGATGGGAAAACTACCACCAAATCGCATGGCAGCACCCGTTTTTACGAATTCCCGGGGTTGCCGGAAAGGTTCTACGCCAATACGTATTTCCGGAAGGACCAAAAGTAGCCGGTAACGGCGACAGTCCTGCGGTAATGCAATTTCTGTGGTCAGCCAGCGAGCCTCTTAATTTTTCTGCAGTTCATGGTCCGGTGATGCGAACCTGCATGGCGATTGAACAGGATGGCAGCTCTAGCGTGCAAATCGCGAACATAACTGGTGTCTCTGGTAATCCATTTTCCAAATACGCCCATGACCTGAGCGACGAATACTTCTTTCGCAATCGACTTTTCAGCTTGGAGCGCTAAGGGTCCAGCTAAGTAGTAATCTAGGTGTCTAACGAAGTGTCCTTGTCTAATGAGAAGCAAAGCTGCTATAGGTTCCGGATGTCTTTGAATATTTTAAATCCACGATTTTTGCATTTATTGGGACGCAAGAAAAAGGTCTATGGGTGGATCTATAAATTCACGCGTGATAAGTGTGAACTCTGCGCGGTGACTGGCTGCAAATGCACAGACCGAATTTGCGCTCACGTTGAGCTTTGCGCCAGCAAGCTGGGGCTGGGTTTTCCGAAAGGCCAGCATCAGCTTCGCTTTATTGGTCCGCAGGGTTGTGTGGTTCCGCCCGAGCACCGTGAAACTTGCACGATCTATTTATGTGAATATGCTCAGAATAAACCGGGATTTCCTAGCGAATACTACAAAAGACTAGTCGCCCTTAGCGCTAGAATTGAATTTCAGCTGATGAAGCTTGAAGGCTAGTCCAACAGACAAATTGCAATTTGGTTTGTGAAAAAAGAAGATTGGCATCGGCAAAATCCCCCAGCTACAATAGTCATATGAAAGCACACACAAAATTACTTATCGCTTTGATCTCAGGTGCCGGTTTAGGCTTACTTTTGCATCCGATTGCGGATCAAGACTGGGTCTATGCCCTAAGCACCCATGTTTTTTCGCCCGTTGGCCAGATTTTTCTGCGTTTGATTTTCATGGTTGTCGTTCCGATGGTGGTCTCGGCCCTGATCATGGGGGTGTATGAGCTTGGTGAAGGACAAGGCCTGGGTAAAGTAGCCTCTAAAACATTCTTCTACACTGCAGTTACTAGTTTGGCTTCTGTTCTCATTGGGGTCACTCTAGTCAATGTGTTGAAGCCCGGTGTTGGCATGGTTTTGCCAGGACTTTCTGCAGATTCAGCTCCGCTTGATAAAATCAAAAACAATGCGGCTTTGGGAAAATCGTTTTCAGCCACGTTGGTGGATCTAGTACCGAAAAATCCCTTAGAGGCTGCCGTAAAAGCCTTGGACGGCGAGATGGTATCCCTGATGGTTTTCGCTTTGCTATTTGGTGTGGGTTTGGTATTTGCTTCGGCTCACGACAAGCGCAAGGAATCCATTGTCATTGCGGCGTGCACAGAAGTCTTCAATGCCTGTATGAAAATTGTTGAATTTGCAATGAAGCTTGCACCCTTTGCGGTCTTTGCATTGGTCTTTAACTCAACAATTAAATTTGGTTATCAACTATTTTCTTCGCTGTTATTTTATGTTTTGGCGGTGGTCATCGGCCTTGCCATTCAGCAGTTTGTTGTTTACTCGCTGATGCTAAAGGGGATCGCAAAAAGATCTCCGCTGCAGTTCTTTTTAAGCATAAAAGATGTCATGCTCTATGCCTTTGCCACGGCCTCATCAAATGCGACTTTACCTAAGTCGTTAGCCGTTGCAGAAAAAGAGCTTGGCTTGCCAAGAGCCTCGTCGCGTTTTGTGCTGACGGTGGGTTCTACCGCAAACCAAAATGGGACCGCATTGTTTGAAGGCATAACAGTTCTATTTCTGGCTCAGGTTTATCATGTTGATTTGTCGTTAGCGCAGCAAATGCAAGTGGTCCTATTGTCCGTAATGGCTGGCATTGGCACAGCAGGCGTTCCTGGCGGTTCTTTGCCTTTAATTATGATTCTCCTGCAACAGGTTGGTATTCCTGCAGAGGGAATCGGCATCGTTCTTGGCGTTGATCGCTTTTTAGATATGTGCAGGACGACGGTTAACGTCACTGGGGACCTTGTCATTGCTACTCTTGTTGGCAAGAAGAATCCTTAAACCGCGGGGACCTTGCGGCTAAATCATTTTTCAGCGGGGCGGGCCTCCAGGGTTTTGCCAAGGTCGTTGAAAATACTTTTTCGATTTCTTAGCCATAGACTTTGTGCCAAAATAAGGGGATAATTTAGGAATATGATTCCTAGGATTCTCAACTTATCGAAAACACGTAGCTTTTTCTTATTTGGTCCTCGTGGAGTTGGCAAGTCAACCCTGCTTAAGTCTCATTTTGAGAATGTGGCGGCTTACTCAATTAGTCTTTTGGATTCTGAAACTGAACGCAGGCTTGCAACCCGCCCAGAGCGTATTCTGGAAGACTGGCAGGCGCTGCCCAAAAAAGTACGTGATTCAAAATGGATTCTTATTGATGAGGTTCAGCGGATCCCAAAAATTCTTGATAGCGTTCATCGAGGCATTGAAGAGTTCGGTATTCGTTTTGCTCTTACGGGATCCAGCGCACGAAAACTTCGAAAAGGCTCGGCCAATCTTCTGGCAGGACGAGCCTCAGAATTTCGTCTTCATCCCTTTCTCTTTTCCGAGCTTGGAGCAAGTTTCCAACTCAGTGATGCTTTGCTATGGGGAAGTCTGCCGGCCAGCTTTTCGCTGCGCAATGACCCTGTGGAAAGAAGACGATTTCTTAATTCCTACGTCAACACTTACCTGAGAGAGGAAGTTCAGGCAGAGCAGATTGTGCGTAATATTGAGCCCTTTCGGATGTTCATTGAAGTTGCTGCCGCGGCGAATGGAAAGATTCTCAATGCTTCCAAAGTTGGCCGACAGTGTGGAATTGATCCTAAAACCAGTCAGCGTTATTTCGAAATTTTATCAGACACCCTCATTGGTTTTTTTCTGCCGGCATTTGATCATTCCATTCGCAAGCAGCAGGCAGCCCACCCTAAATTTTATTGGTTTGATCTTGGCGTCTGTCGGGCCGCTGCCGGAATGTTAGACGAGACAGTGTCCCCTAGTAGTTATGAATATGGTAATAGTTTTGAGCACTTGGTTATCGTTGAAGCTCTAAGGCTCAACGATGCGACTGAATCCAATGCACGGCTCTCTTATTTTAGAGCCTCCGACGACACTGAAATTGATTTGATTGTAAAAAAAGGAAAACACTTTGCCTCCATAGAAATAAAATCGACGGAGAATCCTGATATTACAGAAATACGACGACATGCCAATTTATCAAAAGACCTAGGAAAATCTGTGTCGTCTTACATTCTTTGCAACGCAAAAGTATCCACGATCAGGGAGGGTGTGAAAATCATGCCCTGGCAAGATGGCCTTAAAGAAATATTCGGGGTTAAGGGGCTTGCAAACGCCAATGAGTAGACGGGCTCTAAGAATGCACGGTTTAGCGAGTTGTCCTATTCGACAAAAATCTCGATTGAAAGTCTCGATAAAAGTCTCGATAAAAATCCGTAAAAAACGCCGTTTTTTGTCGCTCTGACAAGTGTCTAAAGATTAGACAGGCTCAAATCCTACCTATTTGTTGCTGGATCCGGTTTATGCTATTCGCAATTGGCATGTCTTGTGAACTATTGATCTACGTGAGAATAAAACTTTTTGGAGGATCTATGAAAAGGCTGACTCAAATTATTGGTGCTTTGTTTGCGATTGGCGCAACATCAATGGTCGTCGCTTGCGCCAAATCAAATAATAATGGCCCGGCTGGAAGCCCCCCGCTTTACATCGGCCCTAACACGCTTGGTATTGGTCCATTGGCCATGGCTGCTGGATCTCAGTACCGTTTCTATGCCCAAAATCAACAGTGGGCGACGGCCTGGAGTAACTATCAGCGGGCTTCGGGCTACGGATATGGCAGCACCTCAACGACGTCCACCTTAAGCTTAAACTCATCATTTAAAACAATTCTCAAAGACGCGATGGGTGTCTGCAATACAAATCAAACGAATATCGGAAGCTTTAATTGCGACCAGTGGCTCAATGGTGGGTTCCATGACATTGGAGTCGAGTTTTCGGGTTCAGCTGCCAACATGGCTAAGGTAATTATTCGCTCATACCCGGATCAGTCTTCAGCTGGATTCAATTTCAATCTTTCATTGCCAAAATTTAGTGATGTTCTCGGTAGCTTCTTTGGAATTGGCTATTCCCAGGCAGCACAAGCCACCTACAACCCAATGGTTTTGCAGATGGCCGCTGACCCGATCAACTCCAGTCAGGGCTTTCAATTGACCTCGTTTGGCGGCAACTGGAGTTTAGCTTGGAATACAAAGCTTATGATCGTTGTTGATAATGGTAAGATCGAGGACGCCACAATCCCGTTTAAATTGCAGTTTCAAAAAGATGGGGTGCTGACACCGACGACCGTCGGCACGGGTACCTTAAATCGTTGCCAGACTCAGGATTGCGGTTTCTAAATTGAAGCCAGGGACTCGTTAATCGGTTCCGTTTGTGGTTTTTTTAGGCGTTCCGTTGCTGGATCCTTTCGCGCGCAGTTCCGATTCTTGACAACAATCCATGCTTGCTTCAACTTGCCATCATGAGTGGTGCTCAATCGCGAACAGTCCGATGTCCCCAATGTGGTAAAGAGGCTCTCTTTGCCCCTGAAAATAAATTTAGGCCATTTTGTACCGAGCGCTGCAAATTGATTGATTTAGGGGATTGGGCCAGCGAAGCCTACAAAGTTCCAACTGTAAGTCAGAATCCTGACGATGAGCTCGAAGCGTTTATTGATGATTCCGAAAACCCTGAACCCAAGAACTGACAAGGCTTTGCTGATTTATTCAGAATTGGTGTAGGAAAACGCGAAAAATTCCTTTGACGATAGAGATTTTCAGTTCTCTAATTGCTTGGTATGGCCCATGGTAGGCCTAGTTAACAGCACGAAACAACAACCCGTAATTATACGGACAGAAAAGGAGTTCACGATGAACAAACAACAACTCATCGAGAGAATCGCGACAGAAACAAATTGTTCTAAAGCTCAAGCTGAGAACATTTTAAACTGCTGCTTTGACAATGTGAAAAAAGCCGTTAAAAAAGGCGACGATGTAAAACTCGTTGGTTTTGGCACTTTCACAAAAGCAAAAAGAAAAGCTCGTATTGGCCGCAATCCACAAACTGGTAAAGCGATCAAGATCCCTGCTGCATGGGCTCCAAAATTCCGCGCTGGTTCAGAATTCAAAGCTCTCGTTAAGTAATTGCTTTTTTAAGCAAAAACTTTTAAAGGGTCAGCTCCGGCTGGCCCTTTTTATTTTGGAGAAACCGACATGGCGAAGTTTCAACATCCCGTTAAACGCATCGGAGTCTACACCAGCGGTGGCGACGCCCCAGGAATGAATGCGGCAATCCGGGCGGTGGTTCGCTCTGCAATCCATTCAAAATTGGAAGTGGTCGCCATTTCTTCAGGGTATGTGGGCATGGTCGAAGGTGACTTTGGCCCTCTGAACTTGCGCTCTATGGCAAATATCATACAAAGGGGTGGGACGGTTCTGAAAACGGGCCGCTGTCCCGAGTTCACCAAGGCGGAAACTCGGAAAATAGCAGCTGAACATGTGCGCAAAGCCCAGCTAGATGGTTTGGTTTGCATCGGTGGGGATGGCTCTTTTCGCGGGGCTCATTTGCTTTGGCAAGAACATCAGATTCCCATTGTTGGAATTCCAGGCACTATTGATAATGACATTTACGGCACAGATTTTACCATAGGTTTTGATACGGCAGTGAATACCGCCCTGGACGCCATTGATAGAATTCGTGACACAGCCGCTAGCCACGATCGACTTTTTATTGTCGAAGTCATGGGCCGTAACACAGGTTTTATTGCCTCGCACGTGGGCCTAGCCGGCGGGGCCGAAGAAATTTTCACGCCCGATGTGCCGATTACAGTCGAACAAGCCATTGAAAAAATAAGAACCGGACGAAATCGCGGCAAACTCAGCTCGATCCTGATCGCCGCTGAAGGGCAAAAGCCTGGTCGGGCCTATGATCTTGCTGAACAAATTCGCAAAAAAACCGGCTGGGACGCTAAGGTTTGCATTCTTGGCCATACCCAACGAGGTGGCACGCCAACGGCATCGGATCGGGTCCTTGCAAGCCGCCTAGGGGCCGCTGCGGTTGAAACCTTGATTCGCGGCGAGTGTGACGTGATGGTTGGGGTGCAAAACAGTGCGATTGTGGCTGTTCCGATCGAGCTAGCAACGGGCAAAGAAAAGCAAACGCCTAGGGATTTGCTAAAGCTTGCGAATATTTTAGCAAATTAATGTGATTCCGAATCTACCCTATTGACTGGGTTTTTAGCCTTTTATAGTCTTTGAACCAAGCCAACACCGAAGGAGTTTCTCAATGCGTAAGGTTCTTAAGTCGATGGTTTTTGTTCTTCCTTTAATTTTGGGCGCTTGTACAAAAAAATCCACCGACGAAATTGTGATTGGGCACTTTGGGACAATGACCGGAAATGATGCAACTTTTGGCCAGTCCACAGACAACGGAATTCGCCTTGCGATTGACGAAGCCAACAAAAAAGGCGGGATCAAAGGCAAAAAACTAAAACTGGTAACCATGGACACCGAGGGCAAGACCGAAGTCACCGCGTCTGTCGTCACCCGCTTGATTGAGCAAGAAAATGTCGTTGCACTTCTGGGCGAAGTTGCCAGCACTCGCTCTTTGGCGGCGGCTCCGATTGCACAAAAAAGCAAGGTTCCAATGATTTCCCCAAGCTCGACAAATCCAAAAGTCACCGAAGAGGGGGACTATATCTTTAGAACTTGTTTCATCGATCCCTTTCAAGGAACGGTCATGGCAAAATTTGCAATGGAGACTCTGAAAGCAAAAAAAGTCGCTATCCTTCGCGAGGTCTCTTCCGACTATTCCGTTGGCCTTGCAAACTTCTTCACTGAAAAATTCAAAGTTCTTGGCGGGGAAATTGTCGCCGATCTAAGTTATCAAAATCAAGACGTCGATTTCAAAGCGCAATTGACTGAAATCAAATCAAAAAAACCAGACGCTATCTTTATTCCTGGCTATTATACGCAAGCAGGTTTGATTGCCCGGCAAGCTCGCGAATTGGGAATCAAAGCGGTATTGCTTGGTGGTGACGGTTGGGATTCTCCAAAACTTTCTGAAATTGGAAAAACAGCGATTGATGGCAGTTACTTTTCAAATCACTACTCGACCGAAAGTACGGATCCAGTTGCCGTTGAATTCATGAAGAAATTCAAAGAGAAATTCAATAAATCGCCAGATGGTTTGTCAGCGGCAGGTTATGATGCCGCACTTGTTCTATTAAAAGCGCTGGATTCGACAACGGACTTATCGACAAAGGCCTTGCGTGACCAGATCGCTAAAATTACTGATTTTCCAGGTGCCACAGGACGGATCACCATCAATGACAAGCGCAACGCCACAAAAAGTGCGGTGGTGGTTAAAGTCAGCGGTGTTGACAATAAGTTTGTAACAACCGTCAATCCGTAAAGTTTGAACAAATAGCGTGCAGAATTTCATCCAGCATCTTATCAACGGTGTCAGCTTAGGCAGTATTTATGCTTTAATTGCCCTGGGCTACACCATGGTCTACGGAATTTTGCAGCTGATTAACTTTGCCCACTCAGATGTCTTTATGGTGGGGGCTTATGCATCATTTTACATTGCGCGCGTGATGAATATTGATCAATCTCCGGGAATTAGCTCTTTGGTTATTTTACTGTTGGCTTCGATGATCGGCTGCTCATTACTTTCGTTAACAATAGAACGTCTTGCCTACCGGCCCCTTCGCAAAGCACCTAAAATCAACGCCTTGATTACTGCAATTGGTGTGAGTTTATTTTTGCAGTATTCCGGGCAAGTTGTATTTGGTGTCGATCCAAAAACTTTTCCCACCGTACTTGAGGACTCAGTCATTGCGAAATTTGGCGAAGTAGAAATCAAAAGTCTGAATGTTGCCATTTTACTGATTACTTTGGTGATGATGGGTGCTTTGCATTACCTGATTTACAAAACTAAACTGGGTAAAGCCATGCGCGCGACCAGCACCAATATGACGGTTGCTGCCTTGATGGGTGTAAATACCGATCGAGTTATTGCATTTACCTTTGTTGTTGGTTCCTGCTTGGCGGGGGTGGGTTCTGTGCTTGTGGGGATGCAGTATCCAAAGATCGACCCCTTGATGGGAACGATGTGGGGCATGAAGGCCTTTATCGCTGCGGTTCTAGGTGGAATTGGCAGTATCGGTGGTGCGGTCATCGGTGGAATTATCATGGGATTTTCTGAAGAGATGGTTTCGGCCTACATTTCAAGTACCTATCGGGATGCTTTTGCTTTCGGAATTTTAATATTAATTTTGATTTTTAAACCAGCCGGTCTTTTGGGCCAAAATCGAATAGAGAAGGTTTAAGTTGTTCTTACTCAAAGCTCTCAAAACCCCTAGCATTCTGTTTTCTGTTTTATTCGTTATGGGTATT
This sequence comes from Streptomyces griseus, assembly GCA_943330705.2. Classification (GTDB taxonomy): domain Bacteria; phylum Bdellovibrionota; class Bdellovibrionia; order Bdellovibrionales; family Bdellovibrionaceae; genus CALQIT02. Next base: position 74,734 of record CALQIT020000002.1, on the reverse strand, counting down.
GGGGCTGATTTTGGACTTGATGGATTCGTAAAACGGCTGGTCATCGCTATTTTGATCAACACGATTTTAGCAATGAGCCTGAATCTGGTTAACGGATATACGGGACAATTTTCTTTGGGGCATGCGGGCTTTATGGCTGTCGGTGCTTATTTTTCGGCTTGGCTTTCAAATCAGATTCCGCATTCTTCTGGTTTTGCGGGTCTTTGGAGTTTTCCAGTTTTAGCGGTCATGGGCGGTCTTATGGCTGGATTGGCTGGGCTGCTTGTTGGCTTGCCCTCGCTGCGTTTGAAGGGGGACTACTTGGCCATTGTCACCTTGGGCTTTGCCGAAATCATCCGTGTTGTACTTTTAAATACCTCAGCGGTTGGCGGGGCCACTGGATACAATAAAATCCCTGGCCCAGATGACATTTTATTCGGCGCAAGTACCGTATCGAAATTTTTTCTTTGTTTTTCACACTCGCTATTTTGGTCCATCGCAACTTATGTGATTATTTGGCGTTTGATTCGCAGTGGTCATGGGCGGGGTTTTCTCAGTGTTCGTGAAGATGAAGTGGCGGCAGAGGCCATGGGTGTAAACACGACAAAGTCCAAAGTGCGAGCCTTTGTACTTTCTAGCTTTTTTGCCGGTGTCGCCGGTGCGCTTTTTGCTCAGTTCGAAAATCTGATCACCCCAGACACCTTCAGATTCAACCGTTCGGTGGATGCTGTCATTATGGTGGTGCTTGGCGGTATGGGCAGTCTTTCAGGGTCTATCATTGCTGCGATTTTTATCACCGTTACGCCAGAGCTTTTACGACCGCTACAGCAGTATACCGGAGTTGATGTGCGGATGGTGATTTACTCATTGTCTTTAATTCTATTGATGATCCTTAGGCCGAAAGGGCTTTTCGGTAATCTGGAATTTACCCATTTGTTTGAAAAACTTCGATTGAAAATATTTTCTCGGGGTAAATCATGAATATTCTGGATGTTAAATCTATCACTATGCAGTTTGGCGGTCTAAAGGCCGTTGATAGTCTAGAGTTTTCAATTCCTCAGAATTCGCTGATGGGCCTTATCGGTCCCAATGGTGCAGGTAAAACCACGGTCTTTAATATGTTAACCGGCGTCTACCAGCCGACCTCTGGTCAGGTCGTTTTTAATGGCAAAGTTCTTAATGGAATGAAGCCCTATGAAATCTCTGGCCTTGGTGTTACTCGAACATTTCAAAATATTCGCTTATTTAAGCAATTGTCAGTGCTAGATAATATTTTAGTTGGTGGCTCGCAACACCTGACTTACGGCCTTTTTGCAAGTGTTTTTCAGACCCCCAAATTTGCCCGAGAAGAAAAAGAACTGCATGAACGATCCATGCACTTGCTTTCCATTTTTGGTATGGTTGATAAAGCCCATGATGAGGCCGGCTCGCTACCTTACGGTGAACAGCGTAAACTAGAAATTCTGAGGGCGCTTGCGACAAATCCAAAACTAATCTGCTTAGATGAGCCCGCTGCAGGAATGAATCATCAAGAAACCCACTTACTAATGGAAACCATCGCGCAGATTCGCAGAGACTTCAAACTTTCGGTGCTATTAATTGAGCACGACATGAAACTAGTAATGGGAATTTGCGAGCGCATTGTGGTCCTGGATCATGGTGTTAAAATTGAAGAAGGCTTGCCTGCACAAATTCAGAATTCGAAAAAAGTTATCGAGGCCTATCTTGGCGTCGAAGAGGTCCATTAATGAGCCCTTCTGTTGGCCAGCAAATTCTATGCGCGAAAGATCTTCATGTTTTTTATGGTGCTATCCATGCACTGAAGGGCATTAGTTTTCACGTCAATCAAGGCGAGATTGTCTCGTTGATCGGATGCAACGGCGCTGGCAAGTCAACGACACTTAGGGCCTTGTCTGGAATTGTTCCTAGCAAGGGCGAAATATTTTTGCAGGGCCAGTCCATTGCAAACGTGCCGTCTTACAAGCGGGTAGGACTTGGGCTTGCACAATCCCCAGAGGGCCGAGGCGTTTTTCCACAAATGACTGTTTTAGAAAATTTAGAGATGGGCGCCTTTAGCCGCAGCGATAAAATTGCAATCAAAGCGGACATTGAAATCTGTTTACAGCTTTTTCCGCGGCTGAAGGAGCGAATTTGGCAAAGTGCTGGCACCATGTCCGGCGGCGAGCAGCAGATGTTGGCCATTTCCAGAGCCCTGATGGCCCGGCCAAAAGTTTTATTATTAGATGAGCCCTCGCTTGGTTTGGCGCCGCGAATCGTATCGCAGATTTTTGAAATCATTCAAAAAATTAATTCTGATGGTGTGACCATTTTATTGGTTGAGCAAAATGCGCGAATGGCCTTAAAAATTTCTAATCGTGCCTATGTCATTGAAACCGGTACCGTAACAATGGAAGGTCGGGGTCAGGATCTTCTGGTTGATGATAATGTCCGACGCTCCTATTTGGGTGGCTAAAAATAATGAGTGCAGAATACCGGCTATTGATTGAATTACTTTTTGTCTTCGTTGCGCTGATTGTTTGGGGTCTTATTTATCCTTTGATAATTTGGACTGATATTCTGAAAGACAAATCGGGCGGGTCCAAAGGACTTTGGAAAAAGATTTTCTGGAGCACGATGATTGTTATTTTTGCCCCGATCTCGGCCCCAATTTGGGCCGTTCTTTATAGCTCAGAAAAATGGAAAAAATGGGCTGGCATTGTCGGTTGCTGCGCCATGGTCGCCGTAGGTATTTGGTGCAATAAATTAAGCACGACGATTATAGCGCAAATGCGCGAACTTCCGCAAACCCTGCAGGCTTCTTTGCAATATCAAGCCGATGTTCCCGAGAACCTAAAAAACCAAACCCAGGAAAATCTAAATACTCTGCAACAAGAATTAGGCAAATCAGACCTTTGGTCTTTCTATCAACTATCAGTGAACTATCGTTTGGTCGTCTTGTTACTGAAAATGAACGAAAAAGGACTAAGTCACCGTCAGGTACAAAAATGGATTTTTCTTTTCGAAAACCGAAAAGCCTTAGACCCCCTGACTTTCGATACCGACACCGAACTTCAGCGTTAGAAGTTAAAGCGCCCCAGCGTTAGAAGGCACAACGCCTTAGCCTTGGCGAAGTAAGTTAAGAAGATAAAGATCAATTAAATAGGCTTTATTGTCATTATTTGGCTATAAAGCGAATTTTATTATGCTTTACATTGTATTTTTAGTGAATTGACAGTGTCTAATAAGGCACATTATAATAGGCATTATCAAGAATAAAGGAGATAAAGCTCATTATAGAAGGCTTTATATAAAAATGGCGAATTTCAGTAAATACCTATCGAATCCAGAAATTTTATCGCTCATTGGCGAGCGGTTACGTGAATGGAGAATTAAAGATGAGCTTACTCAAAACGAACTTATGAAGAACACGGGACTATCAAGAGGAACCATCCAGAATCTTGAAGCAGGTATGAATGCTGATTTGAATACGGTTGTCGCCGTTCTGCGAGCGCTTGATCTTGTTGATAACCTAAACACCTTTTTGCCAGAGCCCGAGCCCTCACTTGAAAGCTTAAAGGAGATTCGAAACACTCCGTCACAGCGTCGGCGAGTAAGAAAGAAAAAGGTAAATGGCTAATAAAAAGGCTGTCGCAGTTTCCGCAAATATTTTCCTATATGGCAAACGGGTTGGTGAAATTGTCCACCACCCCACGCGCGGATTTTTCTTTGAGTACGATAAAGAATTTCGAGTATTGGGGTGGGAAATTTCACCATTGAAGCTCCCACTAAAGAACGGCGTTATAAAAATCCCAACCGCCCTTGAACGAGTCAGCACCTTTGCGGGACTACCAGGCGTCTTTGCCGATTCGTTGCCTGACAAATTTGGTAACGAGCTTCTCAGTAAGCATTTCCAAGAGCGCGGTTTTGATCCGGCCCTTGTCTCGCCGGTGCAAAAACTTTTGTATGTCGGCAATACGGGGATGGGTGCTCTTGAATATCGCCCTATGGAAAAGGCCCGCGAGCACGCAACACTATTGCCGCTTGCAATCAGAACATTGGTCGAGCAAGCCAAAAAAGTCATTCAAGGAGATTTGGACGAGTCCATTTCTGAATTGATGCTGGTTGGTACCTCCGCTGGAGGAGCCAGGGCCAAGGGCTTAATCGGTTGGGATAAAAAGTCCGGTGAAATTGTAGCAGGCATCAGAGAGCTTCCAAAAAAATATGAACACTGGATTATCAAGTTCGATGGAGCTGATGAAAAAAGTAAAGGCTGGGGAAAAATTGAGTACACCTATTCGCAAATGGCAAAGTCTGCTGGCATTTTAATGTCGGATGTTCATGTGCTTCATGAAAATGGCCGAAACCATTTTATGACTAAACGCTTCGACCGCACGGATGGCAGGAAGATCCACATGCACTCTTTATGTGGAATGGTAGAAACCGATTACAACGAGCATCGCCTTTTTGATTATGTCAGTTTTGCCAGAGAGGTTCTGAGAATTACCGGGAGATATCAAGATTTGGAGCAAGTGTTTCGTCGAGCTGTCTTTAATCTATTTGCTCGCAATCAGGATGACCATTTGAAAAACTTCGCTTTTTTAATGGATGAACAAGGCAAATGGAGTTTGTCGCCGGCCTATGATTTATGTTTTTCACTTGGCGGCTGGTGTGATGACAACCAGCTCACCTTTGATGGAAGGCTGGGTCAGGATGTAAAATATTCTGACTTGATCGGGATCGCAGATAAACTTGGGGTAAAAAAGCCCGCAAGAATTATTGATGACGTTTTAGAGGCGCTATCCAAATGGCAAATCTTAGCAGCGAAAAATAAAGTTTCATCTGGGATTATAGCAAAAATTCAAAAAGCTTATCAAGAGCGTAGGCAATCCGTCGGAACCAGTGCGCCCGTAACCGAAAAGAAGCCGCCTAAAAAAAGAATCAAGAAGTAGTTTTGGGTAGCCAGAAGAGTACGAAAGATCATAGGGACTGAGATTGTCTACGGTACGACGATTATTTTAACTGTTCGGTGCACATAGGAAGAAATAAAAGGGGCCCAGCGCGTAAGACTCCAAAGAGAAACATGAACGTGTTGTATGGCATACATTAAATTCCCGCGCATCAGACCTTAAAGGGGCCGATTTCTTTGTTCAACCGCAAGCTCCATGTACTTCAGAATCTGTGGCGAAGACAGTGGAAGCTCGCTCTGCAGGGCTTCGAGCCGGCCCCAAAAGGGTTTTATACTTTCGATCAAATGCGTTCGCAGGGCCAAATCTGAAACTTCTTATGCCAGTAATTGCTCGTCAACCCTGCCCTGCTTTTGCATTTGCACTAGTTTTGTTAGTAGCCGGCCCAGATCAGTGGGGCAAAGACTGGTTGGCGCCAAAGAGCGGAATGACTCAGTCGATAAGCTCGAGTTACTCCAAGCGCCGCAGATAGTACTTAATAAGTTTTGCAAGTATTAGATTGCCGTCGATATTGAAGTTGCTCAAGGTTAAGTTGTAGCCTTTGTGCTTATAGCGCATAATCGTCGTCTTCCAATAGGGATCTTGCTTTTCGGTAAAATGAAAAGTGGCAATCAGGCTTCCGTTATTATTGATGGCGGAAATATCTTTGACCTGCGAGAAAAGAATCGGACGTTTAAAGCCGGAATGTGTAACCCCCTCATAAGTGAGCGTGATGGTCGCATCTTTGTGATTTTTCCAATAGGCATGCGAGAAGTAAGCAAAGGGAAGGCTTCCCAGCAGCCAAAAAATAGAATCAGTATTGTGAAGGACTAGGCTGAAAACAATAGGGATACCAGTAAGACCACAGACAATTAAAAAGAAAATCCAAAACTTCCACTGGGCCATTTTCCAGATTTCGCGAGGAAAATTCTGTTCCAAAAGCAATCGGCCGTCCTGAGTTTGAACATCCGCATTGACGATTTTGGCTTGGGTTTGCGCCCCCTGAATTGCTTGCGCCATCTCGGTCTTAATTTCTTTAAAGAGACCGCTTTTTTTATCAAACCAGATCTCAAAGGCCGTCGGACAGGACGGGCTTTCCGTAAGCTGTCGAATCGTCTGTGAATTTGTGTCCAGCCCCATGGCCTGAATCCTCATACCGATCGGGGGATGAGAATCCAAGGGATGGGGAATGGTGTTCTTGGCCAACGAGTTCCAAAAGTCGGTATTTGTAAAGAGTTCGCTTTTTGCTATATCTGAAAGCCCCAAATCTGTATCAGCTCCAGCCAGCTTGCCTGTCGAAATACCAATATATAGGGCTTCGCTGAGAGCGCTGGTTTTTAAGAGAGCCGAGGCCATCACCGATGCCGAAGTGAGCTTAATACCAAACTGATCTGCCAGAAGCTCTCGCTTTCTGGACATCTCTTGTTTAGGAAAGTAATAGCAGACATTAAAAAACTCGAGCAGGTGAAGAGCTGAAAATCCGGCCCATCCTGAGTTTGCAAGAGCGTCCATAGTGTGAGAGACCTTGTAGAGAAATGGATAAAAGTTTTTCGTCAACTTGGTGTCTTCGCCAATAAAGTGACCCAACTCGTGTCCGATAATTCCGAGGACCTCTTGGCAGCTGAGATTCTTCATCAGAGGGTGGGAAAGATACAAAGTTCTGCCTGAAATCACACCGGAGTTTGTATTTACGTTCATCTCCGTGACATAAAAATTCTCTGTCATCCCAACCACGATATTGTCAGGAGGGGAAGTCTTCAGATTCTTGGCTGCCGTTTCAACACTGCTCCAAAGTTCTGTGGATTCATCTTTTCGGACCAGTCGAGCCATGCTTTCACCAAACTCAAGCGGAACTTTCTTTAGCAAGGTTTTGATGCTGATATAAATGGCGTAACCGGCACCCGCAATTAAAACTATCAGCAATTTTGGGTAATATCGACTTGCTAGCAGGACCGTAAATTCAAAAAGTGCGAAGGTCAAAAGGGGAGTTTGCACAAAAAGTTTTACAAAAACTGCAAAGGTCGAAAGCTTCCAGCTACCGCCAAATGTCCGAATGAGATCGGCTGAAGACTTGGTTGCTTGCTTAGCTTGGAGCCAAGACTCCAAGAGGACTCCTGCCAAAAAAATAAAAAGTCCCAGAGAAATCCAGAAGCAATATTTAAACCAGTCATAATTTCGGCAAAACCCGTTGGTTGTTAGACTTGATTTCAATACCGCCAGCTGCGCGTCGGTCGACGCGCAAACCAAGCCAAAATCGATGGTTTCATAGTGCTGAACTTGCGCCTGCTTTTCTTCAGGTTTGAGATCTGTGGCGGCATTTATATCACTCGCGATGAGGCCCCTTATCTTGCTATTCTCCCAGCCGGGCGCAACAGAAAAAAAGACAATCAAAACGACAGAGATAACTAGGATTTTTGCAGCAATCACGAACAGAGATATTTTTTTCATAGGAACTCAGCCTAGTATCGATGAGAAAATATTTTTAGCATTTATTCGTCTTATATGACGAAGGGCTAGCTCGTTTTTGGAGGAGAGAACTCAATGGATCTTTGATCAAGATTAGATAGAAGATGACGTATAAAATGACCTAAAAAATATGATCCAGCAGTATTCCCTCAGAAACTCAATCAAATCTGTTACTAACGAAGACGGCCTATGAAAAAATTCCTAGGCTCAGGGCGATGTTTAAGTCTTTGCAATCGAGAGAATTGGTAATGCTCTGATTTACCGATTGTTCTTCACGTTTTTTCTTTATCGAATGCATTTCCGGAAAGCGAATTCGGGCGTCCAATCTGACGGCATTGCTTGAAATATTCAATTGCGTAGTGATAGGCTAATCAAAATAAATCGCAATCCGGGAGATTCAAAGATGGCAAAACTTGATGATGTTTTACAGGATTTTGACAGGCGCCTTGGATCCATCGAGAAACAGCTTTCCAATCTAGTGGGTGCAGCTTCAGAATCGAAGCCAGAACCCAAACGAGAATTAAAACCAGATCTGAGTCCAGATCCTACTTTAAGACCTGAGCAAGCAGCCAGGTATACGCCAGTTGCAAGATCAGCGCAAAGTTCGGTAGGTGCGGGCAATCCAACTTTTGATTCCTCGTCGATGTTGGGAGTTGTTGGCATTATTTTTGTTATTTTAGCGGGAATATTTTTTATTAAAATAACTTTGGATGCTGGTTGGCTTACGCCTGGTCGACAGATTCTATTGGCGGCTTGCGCAGGGCTATCTTTTCTAATTGCGCCGCAGTTTTTTCCTAAAGCAGAAAAGGAATATGGGGCTTTGTTGGCTGGGGCGGGGACGACAATTCTTCATTTAACGTGGTTGGGCGCATATTTTTATCATCATATTCTAAACGCAAACTCAGCGTTGGTCTGTGCGACCTTGATTGGTATTTTTTCTATTCTTGCTAACTTTGAAAAAGGCAATCGCTGGTATATACTTGTTGCGATGTCCGGCACCTATTTAGCTGCCCCAATCGTTGGATATAACGCTGCCGATGTTTCCGTACTTTCTATGTTTCTGATTATTTGGAATATTTCATTTTCTGCAACAGGACTGATGCACAAGCGACGTGATATACTATTTATCGCAAGCTATTTCGCAATCTTTACCGTGCTGCTCCTGTCCGAGAAGGCCTTGGGCTTGGAACAGCAATCTGAACTTTTAATTCTACAGCTCGTTCAATTTGTAATTTTCTCTTCGGCTTTGCTCGCCTACTCAATTTACCACCAGAACCCCTTGAATAAAGACGAGAGCCATGCCGTCTTTCCGCTTTTGCTTCTTTTCTATTTTTCGGCGGGACATCTAATTGCAAAAATCAGTCCGGAATTTTCACCTTGGTTTGGCGTCAGCATCGGGCCGGTAGTTCTTTGTATCTATTTTATTTCAAGGACATTTATCAAAGGAGAACTGAAGAGCGGTCCAGTGCTTACTACTTTTGCAGCGATGGCAGTTGTTCATAGTTTGTATTTTCAATTGCTGGCCGAAGCTTGGCAGCCTCTTGCTGCCTTGCTAGTCGGTATAATGGCGATTACGATATGGAGTCAAAACGAAAGGTCCCGACCTCTATTGTATGGACCATCATTAATTTTTTTGGCGACCTTTTTTTATGGGATCATTTTGACAATCGTCTCAGGCAAAAGCAGCGAAACAATGTTCTACTACAATTGGGTTTATGGTGTGGTTGTTCTGTTAGCTGCCTCCGCAATGCTAACTTCAAAGGGGTCGGCATCTGGCGCAGCAAAATATTTGTCTTTGTTGTTGGGGATCGGTCATCTTGAAGTGATGCTGGGATTGTATAGATTTTCAGAACAGATTTCTTGGTCCGGTGCGCTTTTTGTAACTATCACGTGGGGCATTTATGCCATGTCAATTTTAGGCATCGCATATTCACGTCGCGATAGGGTGCTTGGCAATTCTGCTTTAATGATTTTGTTGGCCCTCAGTCTGAAAGCTTTCTTTTACGATCTTAGTAATTCAGCAAGTTTGATTCGGGTGGCCTGCCTTTTGGTCGAAGGGTTGCTGTTCTACGGTTGTGGTTGGATATTCAAAAAAATGCAACAGTGGTCCGCGAGTTAGAAAAAACTCTAACTCAAAAAACTTAGCGAGCAACCCGTGCAGAATTTGTTCCTCGTAGTCCAATCAGCAAAAAGAAAAAGCAAAGGGAAAAAAGTGCAAAACTGAGCCAGCTGGAAATTGAGAAAATCCAGATTTGGGGGCCGCGGTTGTCCTCGCGAAAGCTTTCCATCAGAAGTCTTCCGATGGCATGCAAGCATCCGTAAATGAAGAACAGGTTGCCTGGTGAACGCTTGATACTGGTGAGGCGACCGATTCGGGTAAGAGCAACCCAAATCGCAAGCTCCCAAAACGTCGCATAAAGCTGAGTTGGGTGGCGGGCGACTCCAGGGTCAAAAGGAAAGTGCAGACCCCACGGAAGGTCTGTGGCTTTGCCATGGCAACATCCTGCTAGAAAACAGCCGATGCGACCTAATCCATAGCCAAGGGCAATAATCGGGGTGTAAAAATCCAGCCAAACGGTGATCGGCTGTGAAATTCGTTTTAAATAAATAGCACAGGCAACGAAAGCCAAAATCGCCCCGCCATACCAAACAAATCCACCAAACCAAAAGCTGAAAAAAAGCCATCCGTTACTTTGATAGATTTCTGGTTGTTCATAAAAAATATGAAAGGCGCGGGCCCCAAAGAACCCAGCGATCATGATAATAAGACCCAGGTTTAAAGCAATATCGCGATTTACTGCTAATTTTTTGGCCCGATTGGCTACGTAAAAGACAAGTGCAGAAAACAGCAATCCCAAATAGACAAAATAAGTGGGAATCGCTGTTCCGAAAAAAATGACTTCAGGTCGCATTGTCGACGGCTGAGGAAGTTACCTTTTTGGCATTTTCTTTGCCCTCGAAGACCATTAAAATCAAAAGTAAAACAACACCGCTGACAATCATCATGTCGGCCACATTAAAAGCAGGCCAGGTATATTTTTCTTTGATGTGAAAATCGAGAAAATCAATCACATAGCGAAAGCGAATTCGATCGATGTAATTACCAATGGCGCCACCGAAAACGCTGGTTAAGGCTAAGATTTGCCAGCGGTCGTTATCTTTGACCCCACGTAAAATAAGCAAAATAATAATTAGCGCGACCGGCGGCATCGATAGAAAAAATATTTCACGAAACGAAGGATGTGCTTGTGACAAAAAACCAAAAGCAGCACCTGGATTGCGCACGTAAGTAAGATTAAAGAAGCCGGCCAATACCGGAGTCGATTCGCCCAATTGATAGTGGGTATGAATAAATATCTTGGTCACTTGATCAATAGCAATGATCAGACCTGAAAAGGTAATTAAAAAAACGTATTTCTTTTTCATGATAAGGCCTCCACACATTTCGGACAGACGCCCGGGTGCACAGTTGATTGGTCCACTTCATTCGAATAAATCCAGCAGCGCAGGCATTTTTCCCCATCTGCTTTGGCCACTGCAATGGCATAAGGTCCTGACTTTAGGCTTACTTTTGATACAATCAGAAGTTCCCGCAGGTCAGAAAACAAACCGCCTTTGCCATCAAAAGATTGTAAAGTGGTAAGGGCTGGTCCTTCGCAGGTAATTTCAACTGCGGCATCTAAGCTAGCGCCTATGATTTTTTGCGCCCTTAAGTTCTCTAAATTCTTTTGCACATCTGAGCGAATCCGTAAGAGCTCGGCAAATTTTTCAGCAAGTTCAGGTTGTTGCCACTCTTTTGCCGGCACTGGGAAATCCAAAAGAAAAACACTTTCCGCTTTTGCCCCTTGGACATAGCGGTAGGATTCGTCGGCTAGAAAGGACAGGACTGGCGTCATCATACGGATTAAATAGTCCGTGATAATAAAAACTGCAGTCTGTGCCGATCTTCGCGCCTTGCCTTCGCCCTTCCAGGTGTAAAGCCGATCCTTTATGGCGTCCAAGTAGGTGGCTGACAAGTCCACGGTAAAGAAATTGTTGAGCAAGTGATAGACCTTATAAAAGGTATAATTATCGTAAGCTTCGGTGATCTTGGTTGTCAGGTCGAACAGCCGACCCATCGCCCACTGGTCAAGTGCGGTCATCTCAGCGAACTCCACAGAATCCTTTTGCCGATCGAAATCTGAAGTCGCGCCCAGTAGAAACCTCATGGTATTGCGGATTCGGCGATAGGTTTCTGTGACTCGTTCAAATTCTTGGGGACCACATTTAACATCACCACCGTAGTCTTCGTAGACTGTCCAAAGCCGAATAATTTCAGCGCCGCTTTTGCTGGCGACGTCGTTGGGATCAACCACGTTACCCTTGGATTTGCTCATTTTCATTCCTTGTGAATCATTCACAAAGCCATGGGTGATCAAAGCCTTAAACGGCGCTTTGCCATTGGTCGCCAACGACGATAGCATCGAGGTATTGAACCAACCACGGTGCTGATCGCTGCCCTCAAGATAAACATCGGCAGGAAAGTCCAGACCTTCACTGGCGCGGCGTTTTTGCACGGCAGAGTGACAGATTCCAGAGTCAAACCAGACATCGAAAATATCCTTGCCGTGGCGAAAGCCCTCGGCCCCAAAATTAGCGTCATGACCATGAAGGGCTTGAGCACTTTCAAGAAATGCTTTTTCTTTTCCTGGATAGGCCTTAGCGAAAAATTGCTCTGGTGTGTATTTGAAAAAGGCTTCGATCCCACCTTCGGTTTCCATCACGTCAGCCACAGCCATCATAAGTTTTTCATCAGCCAGCGGTTTTTCAGTCTTAAGGCAGTAAAAAACAGGAATCGGAACGCCCCAAACCCTTTGCCGACTTAGGCACCAATCCGGACGGCTTTCGAACATTGCGCGAAAACGTGCTTCGCCCCAATCCGGATAAAATTTGATCGAGTCCATTTCTTTTAGCGCCATCTTGCGCAATTCTTTGCCTTCGATATCAATTCCCAAAAACCATTGGGCTGTGGCACGAAAAATCAATGGGGTTTTTGAGCGCCAGCAATGCGGATAGCTGTGCTCAATTTCTTTGAAACCCAAAAGATGGCCGTTGGATTTTAATTTTTCAATAATTAGCGGATTGGCTTTAAAAATATTCGTTCCCTGAAGTTCCGGGTATTCATCGGTGTAGGTGCCCGAGGCATCGACGGGACTGAGAATTGGCAATCCGTATCGCAATCCAACCTTGTAATCGTCAGCCCCATGTCCTGGTGCTGTATGCACGCAGCCAGTTCCCGCGTCGGCAGTGACGTGGTTTCCAAGCACAATTAAAGAATCACGATTCAAAAACGGATGTCGAGCCTTACCATATTCAAGCTCAGAGCCCTTTAATAAAGACTGTAATTGCAAGGTCAGCCCAGTGTCTTTTTCAAAAAATTCTTTCAAAGCCTTGGCAACAATAATATTTTCAGAGCCTGTACTGTAAACGCCATATTCAAAATCGGCATTTAAACAAACACCCAAGTTTGCAGGTAATGTCCAAGGGGTTGTCGTCCAAATAACAAATGACGTGGCTTGAGTGGGGTTGCCCAATTTTTTTAAGGTTGTCGCATCTTCCACTGAAAATTTAACGTAGATGGCCGGGCTTTTATGCGGATGGTATTCGACCTCGGCGTCGGCTAGGGCGGTTTTTAAAGTCCAATTCCAATACACCGGTTTGGTGCCCAGATAAACTAAGCCCTTGGAAAATGAACGAGCAAATTCCCGAACTTGTTCGGCCTCGTAACTTGCATCCATGGTTAAGTAGGGCTTATCCCAGTCTGCCAAAATGCCCAGCCGTTGAAACTGCGGTCGTTGATGCTGAATCCATTTCTGCGCTTCTGCACGACAAAGGGCACGGATTTCTGGATCGGTTTTTTCCTTTAGTTTGGGTCCCAGATTTTTCATCACCGCGTGTTCAATTGGCAGCCCGTGGCAATCCCAGCCGGGAATAAACGGCGCCCAAAATCCTGTCATGTTTTTGTACTTGATAATGATATCTTTCAAAGTTTTATTGAGCGCATGGCCAATGTGGATGGATCCATTGGCATACGGCGGACCATCTGGCAGAACAAATTTTGTTCGACCCTTATTTTTGGCCATAATTTTTTGGTAAATACCCGTGTCTAGCCAGCTCTTAATAGTTTCAGGCTCGCGAACATTTAAATTTCCCTTCATTGGGAAATCCGTTTGCGGAAGACGGATGGTGGATTTGTAATCGGGCTTGCTGTCCGAAGGCGTACTCATGACGGGCCTTTCCAAGATTCAGTTCAAATTAAATAGATTTAGCTAAGCTATTGGAAAAGCTTTGGAAGATCAATGTGATCAGCGTCGAGATTCGTGAATCAAGCCCTTCAGGCTTTGCGATCCAGCGGAAATTAAAAGACGCAAGGCTTCGGAATCCGAACTTAAGTTAAACTGCTCTTTGACTTCGCGAATCATTTGCAGAGATTTTTGATCCAACATCTGAGTTTCGGTCCGTGGTGGGGGTGTCGGCGTGATGTTTTGCTGGCTTGCTGAAAACTGCTGCGCTGATTTGGCGGGGCCTGGCATGGCGGCAGGAGCAGGCTGTGATTTTGCCATGGGTTCTGAGCGGTGCTCGGTGCGGTGTTCGGGGCGGGATTCTGGGCGGTGTTCTGGGCGATGCTCTTGTTTGGTGGTAAACTCGCCCATCATTCCAGCTAAGCTACGAAGCTCGTTTTTAAAATTTTGGATACTAGGGCGCTCGAGGGCCTCATCACCCTGAAGCTTGGCTTTTAGGTAAAGACCGACCAAGATATCGGGATTGCTAGCCATTTCCTTGATGCTTTCAGTTTGGTTCTGCAGCCAAGCAAAAGCATGGGCAAGAGTATCCTTGGTATAAGCTTGCGGTGGTAGCGGATTCATTGTCATGCCGGAAAGGACCCCTCCCATTTTCCGTACCAGAAGCTCTATTCAAACCTGGCGTTAGAGCTTCAAAGCAGGGGGCTGAAGATAGGTTTTTAGGGTTCTACGATCAAGTCAAAACGCGTTTGAGAACTTGCTCCATAAGTAAATTTTTAAGAAGTTTTTTCTTGACGGCGCTGGCTCCGACTAAGCCTTAGTCACATCAAGGCGACCACTATTTTGCTAAATATTTAAAGGAAACTTTATTTGATAAGCAGGGCTCAAGACTTTTGATTTTAGCTTTCTTCTTACTTAGATCTAGGACTTCATGATCAGTTATATTTAAGTTTTCGGACCGCAGCTTAAAAGCAATGTCCCACTGATAGATGCCCTGTAGACTGTCTGCCCAAATTCTGGCCTTAGCAAAGGATTTTCCCAAGCCCCAATCTGCATCCCAAAAGTCGTACTCAATGTACTGAGTTGTTCGATCTTTATTTTCTTCAAGTAAAATAAAGCCGTCGTAGGCAGTCAGTGAATTGCTAGATTTCAACTGATAGCGAAAAAAAACCTTATTATCTTTCTTCTCAACTGAATAAATCATTTTTGAATGCACATTGGAAACAAAAGGAATCGGTACGTGCTGCTCAGAACTTACTAAAAATTTTCCATCTTTCAATTTTTGTGCAGAGTTTGAAAGAAGCCCATCTGTCCATTTTGGATAGTCTTCAAACCTTTCCAAAAACTGAGTCACTCTTTCAAGGGGTGCATTGATTTTCATAAATTGGCCAACGCCCATATACAAGTCATTTGCCGGATGGGAAAAACAAATCAGGGCGATTCCGTCCAGATCTGGGTTGGCCAGAGGCAGGTAGGAATCAACTCCCTCAAGAGCAAGGCTGTGCAGTGCTTTGCTGTAATCTGTATCAATGCCTTGTAGCGAAGAAAGATCCCACGCCCAAATTGGGGTAGGGATAAGTAAGGTGGTTAGTAGTGCAAGCGCATACAGGATTGATTTAAATTTCATAAACTTCCATTGACTAGATTGAAGCTTACAGGAAAGCAGCTTGTCAATTGCCAAGCCTTTGCCTTGCCACCGCATTGACAGCTACAAAGACCCGCATGCTGATCTGGCCCAGGTTTGCCTATGATATCAACAGTGATATCAACAGTGATATCAACAGTGATATCAGCACTGGTAATCTAGGCACCAAGTTGCTAAAATCGTCACAGTTGATTCTTTTTTGGATATTTTCCAGGAGATCGCGATATGAAAATGAATCGGAGTTTGTTTGGGTTAGCACTTTTTTTGGTTTTTTTTCCGACATCTGTTTTTGCAAAGCTAGAAACTTGTGCGGCTTACAAATCGGTAAAGACGGATTGTTTTAGTTCTTTTCAGGGCAGCGAGAGAAAAATTTGTGAAGTTTGTCGTGATGGTAAAAGTTGCTTTTCCTCTTTGCCCGCAGGTTTGGATCAAGATCTTTGCCGGGCCTATCTAGAAGGTAGTAGTTGTTTTTCAACCATTGCTGATTTGACTCACCGGGCATGGTGCACTTACATGAAAGAGCAGCGGACCTGCGCTCAAGCCTTTACCTCGAATGAAAAAAACGAATGTGAAAAGGGCAATATTCCAGAGTCCCATATTTTTTGGGGACGTAAAAAATAGAAGTCTAAGAAACAAAGGCCAAAATTTTTAAAGGGTATAGTCTTTAGCGACAATTCCGTACTTTTCGATTTTTCTTAGTAAAGTCTTTTTCGGAATATTCGCATGCAAGGCTGTTTGATTGATACGACCCTTAAAAGTTTTCAGCGCTTTAATGATAAAGTCTTTTTCAAAGGTCTCTTTTTGAGCATTGAAATCCATTGGTCCACCGTCCCCGGTAGGCGCTCCGGCAATGGGTTCCAGGAAGTCATCATCAATATCCAAATCATCTGAAGAATCAAAGCCAAGCGTGTCGTCTTCAAGATCAAGGCCAGAAGCTGCAAAGCTAGACTCGGAAACGGTAGTGCTTAGGGTCGCTTCAGTTTGTGGAAACTCTGGCAGAAAGGTGCCGGTTGCTTTCAATAGTGATTCGGGAATGGACCCCAAAGTCAGAAGCTTTGCATTTTCCATAATGAACATATGCTCGATAACGTTTTCAAGTTCGCGGATATTCCCTGGCCACTCGTAGCGCTTGAGGACGGCCAGAGCATCGGCAGCCACGCCACCAATACGTTTACTGTGGGCTGCATTAAATTTTTTGATAAACATAGTCATCAATTTGTCTAAATCATCTTTGCGATCCATCAGCGAGGGCAACAAGATGGGTATTACATTTAGGCGATAGAAAAGATCTTCGCGAAAAGTGGCAAGCTTAATCATTTCTTCCAGTGGCCGATTGGTGGCGGCAACAATTCTAACGTTGGTTGGGATTTCGCGGTTGGCACCAACTGGGGTAAACATTTTTTCTTGTAAAACGCGCAGCAATTTTACCTGCATCAATAAAGGCAAATCACCAACTTCATCCAAAAACAAGGTGCCGCCTTCGGCGAATTGGAACTTGCCGATTTTGCGCTGATCAGCGCCAGTGAACGAGCCTTTTTCGTGGCCAAACAATTCGGACTCAAACAAGTTTTCCGGTATCGCCGAGCAATTGATCGCAACAAATTTTTCGTCCTTACGGGCCGAGTTTGCGTGGACCGCTCGGGCCACAAGTTCTTTTCCGGTTCCAGAAGCGCCGCGGATCAAAACTGGAGTATCAACCTTAGAAACCCGGCTGATCACATTGAAAACTTTTTGCATATGCGAGTTATTGCCAATCATCTTACGACCATCGTCCATCAGCATTGGCGCTGAGGCCGCAACATTTGAAATCAAATTCATTGCCGCAAGGGCGCGGTCAATCAAGGCAATCAAATGGTCGCCTTGAACTGGTTTCGAAAGGTAGTTGTAGGCCCCGTCCTTGACTGCAGAAACGGCGTCATTGATGGTTGCAAAAGCTGTCATCATGATAACCACAGTGCCGGGATTTAGTTCTTTAATTTGGCGAAGCGCTTCAAGCCCGTTAAGTCGTGGCATATCGACATCAAGAATCGCAATATCATATTGGGTCACTTTGGCTTGTTCGACTGCGGTAAGTCCATCAATAGCTTCATCCGTAGCAAATCGTCCATCCAATGCCAGCGCAGACCTTACCGAAAGCCGCAAGCCATGATCATCATCAGCCACAAGGACACGAAGCATAGGATCCTCCACAGGCACCCGTAAAAAAGGGTGATTCGCATATATAACACAGTTCCTGCCATACCTGAAAGCAGCTTTCCCCGAGTATCAACTCTAATCCAATGATTTCACTAGGATAAAGGCAAACGTAGGAGAATCTTAATTCCGCCAGAAAAAGGCAGAGGGGCGCACGAGAGGCCCCCTGGTCGGCGCTAACATATTGAAATTATAAGGTAAAATTTGCTTCCCAAAGACGGGCGATGACTCAAACCCTGACAAATGGGTCGCGAAAAAAATTCACGGCTCAGTTAAATGGCTCAGGCGAAGGCAAGAGGCAGGCTTCGGTCTACGGCATGGACCAAATACAAAGAGGTCCCGATCGTAGTAATTTAACCATGACTTAGAGCCCCGGCGCCATGCCTGCGACTGGTGCAGATTTACTGCACCAGATTAGTTGCGACTTCATTGCCTTGAATGTCAGTGGCTCCTTTTAAGGTGCCCCGATTCCAGTGAAGGGAATTGATCCCGTAATCCCACTACTAAATGTCACACCCCCTGCGCGTGTTCCACTGGCCGTCGGATTGAACGTAATATCAAATTCACAAGCGGCTCCGATGGTTAGCGATCCACCGCAGTTTCCAGCGCTATAAGCATAATCTCCTGATGCTGTGATCGTGAACGTTATGGTTCCACCTGTCGAATTGGTAAATGCGATTCGTGCAACAGACGGGTGAGCAATGGAGACTGTGCCAAAGTCAACCATGCCACCTCCGGTAACGGTAGTTCCATTCCAGATGTAAGCTGGTTGGGCTAACGACACGATCGTGCCAGTTGGTCCTGCAATCCCATTGATTGTCGTGGCGATAGTCAGGTTACCAGCGCTGGAGATTGGGGTAATAGTCCCTTGATATTGTTGTGTAGCGCAAGCCAGAGTCACGTTGCCCGAACCAATGCCGCCTTTTGCCATGCTGACGCTATCACCGTTGCTGCAGCTATCAACATTCATATTGGTGCCGTCCCTTCCCATCACAGAAAGATCGACACTCGTATTGGGGCTTGATTGGAAAACAACACTTCGAGACATCCAAAGTAAAGAGTTCCCGGCTACGGCCATAGGCGGAGCGGTAACATTGGCAATCAGCCCCGTCGGACATCCACTATTGCACTCAGGTCCGGTAACTGTATTGACGCCGCTGACGGTTGCTTGAGCTAGTATCGTATATGAACCGAGCGACATACCTTTGAAATAAACAATTCGCGAAACATCGCCAATCGCAAACGTAACTGTAGTGGTCTGCGGAGTCGAAGCGACACAGTCGGCGCTACTTGAAAAGAAAGACGATGCCGCACCATTTGCCGGAAGCAGCGATCCCGTAAATCCAGCCGGAGCTGGTATCGGAATTCCCGCATTGTTAACCGGTATGATCGTGACACTATTACACGTGTTCTGGGTCATGTTGCTCATGCCGCGAACGATAAAGTGGTCGATCGAAGATCCGCCAGAGCCTGCCAAAAAGAGCTGGGTTCCATATATGGTAGATTTGGTCATATTTATGGTGTACCCGGTGCCTGACGGTGTCCCCGCAGGGATCATCATATAAAACATACCAGTGTTAGTGGTCGAGTAACTTGGGTTGATAACGTTTGCTGGGGATGCGCAGTTGGACGTTGTTGATAAAACAGGGTCTGCACCTGCTGAGGTCGCAGTGACAGTAACAGTAACAGTTCCAGAAATCCAGGTTGTATCGTTAGAGCCATCGACTTTGCTGATCTTCCAATAGATTGGATAACAAATTCCCGGTGCCAGCTGGGTGCTCGGCAGGTTGAATTGAAAAATTCTTGTAGTGCCTGTAGGATCTACAAATTTGACATTTGCAGGGAACGCGGTCAGTGAGGCTGGCAAGCTAGTGACTCCCAATGCTGAGTAGTCGATTGAACTGGTAGTAGCTTTGAAAATTTTAGAGACAGATCCAATACCAATTGGAAATATGATGTTGGAGTTGGCGCCTGTGCTAGCCATGCAGCTGTTCAAATCATTGTAAAAATTCCCTGATACAACCGTCGCTGTGGCCACCATTGAAATAATTGCGCCGGTGTTATTTGTAGTATCTTTGCTAGTGCTGTCTTGAAGACGGTATTCTAGCCGCTCACATGTGCCAGAGCTAGAATAGTTTGGATTGTTGTCTAATTTTCTGACAGCTAATTTGGCTGGAGGATTCGAGTTTCCGACAACGCAGCCGCCCAGAGAGCATCGGTCCATAAAGCCGCCCTGTTTTATCATGACTCCGGCAATTGAAGGGCAAAGAATTCCATTTACGCCAGATGAAGCTTCGGCTGCGCTAATGTTAGAAACGATTTTGAATTCTCCACTTGCGTTGGGGGTGGTCTCTCCGGCTGGCACAAAACCAGCGAATCGACCTGCACCGGCTGCGACTTGTCGGCAGTCAATCTCGTCGCTATCGATGTAGGACTCAACGATAGTACCGGCAGAGATCGGTCGTTTGAATAACGTGAATTGGGTAAACATTCCAGATAATCCGGGTAAAAGGATTCCAGAAACTTCTGTGGCGTTATTAACAACAGCGCTGCTGACACCACGTCCGTTGCTTAGCCGTCGATAGGGTCCGTAAAATCCTGCGGCACTATCTTTTCCATCACCATCGGCATAGGCGATATCAACTTTGTAGTGCTTACGATATAAGGTTCCAGTTGCAACTGAAGATTCATCCATTACCGTGCCATCGCAAGTGGTGACTCCACCGGCAACGGAAACTGCTGCGCCCCCGTCGTAATAGGCATAATTCTTAGGCGTTGTTGTATTCAAAAGATCGGCAATTGTTAAAGCTGTTACATTGCTTGTGGCTAAGTTGGTGTAAGTGGTACCGGTGGTATAGGCTTTCATTTTCGTAAACCCAGCAAACATGTTTATTGGACAAACAGCGCGGTCTGAAATGACGCTAGCGTCGCCCCAAATTCCCCAAACGTAGATCATCGCTTCGTCCGGAGAATAAGTACCCGCCGGCGCATTGCCATACTGCTGCCGCAAATGCACGGGGATCATCATTTTTAAACGTCGATTTCGGTCGCCGCCAACTGCAAATTGTGGTGAATCTAAACTGACGGGGCCACCAAAAAGTAGTCCGCCTGATTTTGTCCGATATTCAAAGGCAACTCCGGTCAGCATGAAAAAGCGAAACCATCCGTTAAGAATGTAACTGCGATCAATAATAAGCGAGGGCTTGCCGTCCCCCGGATTGTAGCGGATTTCAACTTCATCAGTCGGGCCGGTTGCTACCGTATCCAAAAGACGACCAGAAACTTGCCCCTGCACGACCTGCAATCCCTGAGAGACCGAATTGACTTTTATCTTAATTGCCTCTTGTGCTGTAACTAGTGATTTTGCTTCCTCACCATAATAGAAACTCATGGTTTTAGTAGAGCTTGATTTATAGACAGCCAAAACTTGAAACAAGCGATTGTCACCAGTTGGGACATCGACGAACAGACTTGCAAAGGATCCCGTATCGGCAGGGCAATCGCGACAAGCGTCCCAGTTCATCAAAATTGGTCCAGGAAGGCCGGGTCCAGAAACATTGATCGTCACGCGCATCAGAGTATCGTCAGCGGCAAAGGCCCCAACCTTGTTGGAATTCATCTTCTGAGGAATTGCGATATTCACAGTCGCCTTAGTCGCATCCTGGCGGGTGCAGGCTGCAAGAGCAAATGCGATAAGCACTAGACCCACTGAAGCAATCGACTTGAAATTCATATCCGGCCTCCTGATTTCTACTTCCTACCAATCGGCCAACTGGACCTAGATATTTAGCTATTTTCATTCTGAGACTAAAATGAGACATCCAAGAACCCATAGCGATTGGGTTGGATTCTGGGATCTCAGATTAGGTCAGACTAAGGCCCAAAAAGCTATTGCTGCATTTTCGCTGTGAAGTTCGTTTGCTAAACTAAACTAAGGTTAGCCAAAGCAAAATAGAATTTGGTTTGCCCCGGAAAATTGCGATCGCGCCGCGGCCTTGGGTGAATGGAGTTTCGTGAAGAAAAAAATGAATTCATCCGCAAATATTATTTTCTCAGTAATTGTTGCTTGTCAGTTGGGTTGCAGTGTTATCGGCGGCAGCAATCTGCGCCAAGCTGCTGCGAATCAGCGAGGGCCTGCGGATCAGGTTACAGTGGCATTGCCTTCAGTTGCAGAAACTATTGCCAAGGCTCAGGCTAATTGTGTTGCCGAACAAAAGTCAGATGGAACCTGGGATTTTCCGTCATATCTTGGGTCGTTCTATGTCTCTCAGTATTTGCTTTTTAAGCAATGGATTGGCATGAGCGATGATCCTGGGCAAATTCAGACGCACCTTAAGTTTTTGCTAGACTCACAAAGATCTGATGGCAGTTGGTTTTCAATCGAAGACAAAATTGTTGGAACCGGAGATATCAACGCAACAGTTTGGAACTATCTATTTGTAAAAAAGTATCAGGAGCAGTCGGTCACTTCTAAATTGATCTCAGGCCTTGAGATTGGCCGAAGACTTACCCGAGCTAGGCAATGGATATTGCAAGTTGGCGGCGCAGAAGAAGGGAATATGCTAACCAAAATGCTTTTGGCCGCATCCGGTGCAATTGATTGGCAAAAGAAAATTATTCCGATCCCAACTTTGATCTTGAATGACAACAGCATGTTTGCCGAGAGCTGGAACTTTGGACAATGGGTCGGGCCCCATTTAAAGCCGTTGGCCGTACTTCGCCATCACAAATTTGTTCGCTCAATTGGAGTCTCGGCAACTTCTATTCTGCTGGATCCTGATTTTAGCAAAAAAAATATCCCACGTGCGGTCTCAGCGAAGGACGAACAGCGCACACTCAGGTTTCTAATGCCATTGCAACAGCCTGCGGGCAGCTGGGGTGGTTATACCTTGGCGACGATGTTCAATATCATGGCACTGACGACAGCCGGGAAGATGAGTCTTGAAGATCCAGCGATTAAAAAAGGAATTAAATTTATCGAGGATCGGTATTTTGCAAACGGGGCAGCCAATCACCTAGGAGCAACCCAAGACGGGCGTTACTGGGATACTATATTAGTTGGGCAAGCGTTACTTGAATCTGGCGCAAAGCAGGAATCACTGATTGCCGCTGCCGATGCGGTTGTTCGGGTTCAGTCAAAAAATGGTGGTTTGGCTTTTGGCGTCGACTTTGAATATGCACCGGATGTCGATGATACTGCAGAAATGATCACCTTCTTGCAGCACTTCGGTTCACGCTATGAAGCGGCAATCAAACACGGCGAAAAATTTATCTACGAAATGCAAAACTCGGACGGTGGTTGGGCTGCCTTTGCAAAAAACAACACCGGATATGGACTATTCAAAAAGAATGATGTTAGCAATTTTGTGCTCGAAGCATTTAAGGATTCGGTCGCATTTTTTGACGAAAGCTCGCCAGATGTTACCGGGCACGCCCTTGAGGGCTTAGGTTTGATTGGCCAGACAAAAGAAAAATCAAAAGTGGTCCAAGCAGCGGTTAAATATTTAAAGGTTCAGCAAAACAAAAACTTTGGCGGATGGACAGGCCGCTGGGGGGTCAATTTTATTTATGGAACAAGTGCTGTTTTGGTGGGCCTGCACGAAGTTAAAGAGGACATGGGCGCCGCCTATATTCAAAAGGCTGTTCAGTGGCTAAAATCGGTGCAAAGACCTGATGGCAGTTTCGGTGAAACAACTTTGTCCTATTTTGTTGGTGCCGGAAAAAATGAGCAAGGCTTTGCAGGCAAAGGATACCCAACCCCATCACAAACCGCATGGGCCCTGCTAGCGTTGGTTGCCGCTGGTGAAGCGCGATCTGAAAGCGCAAATAAAGCAGCTTACTATCTGCAGGCAGAATTGCAAAAAAATGGAAAATGGACAGATCTTTCAACCGTCGGGACCGGCCACCCAGGAATTGTCTACATGAATTATCCAAGCTATCCTTACGCCTTTCCATTGCTGGCGTTAAGTAAATATCAAAAAGCTCAATAGCCGCCTTAAGCGAAGCGCATCGCCAAAAGTTGAATCAGCAATGCCCAGCGCGGCTTCCACATCCCGGTAAGAGCCAAGCCGCAATACAAAGCAAGAAATCAGAGAGTTAGTTGGCTCCCAGGTTAAAAAGTGACGTGCCCTTGTCGGATTTATTCATATTTTTTCTGCTCATTTGGATTGCAATATATACATTGCAATTAAGTCATCACATTAGCGACACTTGCAAGCGCCGCCGAAGCCATGGAGTGCGAGTTGGTCGCAGCGAGCGAACAAATAGGATCTTACCAATGTGCTGAAACAACTGAAAAATATGCCGGTCAGGCTGCTTCAAATGAGAAAAAGTTATTTGAATTCGATAATTTAGGTAGTCTATGGATCATACTCCATAAGTGTATTTTAGAATTAAAATAAAATCGATATTATCCGCTTTATCTGAAGGTATGTCTGAAATAATTCGCCGCCGGTCCAACGAGTTAAGTTTGCTACCTAAGCAACGGGGGCTTTCCATTTCCGGGATCGGTCCACTTCGTTGGAAGCAGTTGTAGCCAGATTACGCTAAGAACTCCTGCAACTAAGCAAATGGCAATATCGTTCATATGCAAGTTCGAAAGTCGATAAAGATCTCGAAGATTTGGGATGTAGAGGGTTGTTGCTAAAACTACGAACGAGCCCAAAGCAATCCATTTGACGATATGGTTTTTTAACGAAGTCATTTTTTTTAGAAGTGACCGCTCTGGGCCCCGATTCATAAGAATTAGCATCAAGTTCGAGATAATGAGCGTCGTAAAGACCAGTGCTCTTGCGTCGGTTTCTCCTTGCCCCCGTTGTAGTGAGACTAAATAAATAATTAGAAGAGCCACGAAAATACTTAACCCTTGCAAAAAACTTGGTAGTAACAGTCCACGATTGAAGAGTCGCTCGCGGGGATTTCGAGGTGGCCGCGACATCACAAATTCATCTGCTGGGTCGGCTTCGAAAGCAACAGATGATGCGGGCTCAATGATCAAGTGTAAAAGTGCGATGTGCGCTGGAAGCAAAACTAAAGGAAGCTTAAACACAACTGGGATTACGGACATGCCTGCGATGGGAATATGCACCGCAAAAAGATAAGCCAGCGCGCTTTTAAGATTTGCATACACTCTTCGGCCCATCCGAATCGCTTCGACGATGGAGCCAAAATCATCGTCCAAAAGGACTAAAGAGGCGGACTCACGAGCGACGTCCGTTCCTCGTCCACCCATTGCAATGCCGATGTTTGCGCTTTTCAGTGCCGGTGCATCGTTTACACCGTCGCCGGTCATGGCAACCACTTCACCTTGGGCTTTTAGAAGTTCCACAAGCTGAAGCTTCTGCGCAGGCGCAACCCGAGAAAAAACATTTACAACCTTCACAGAGTTTGCAAGTTCGGAATCAGACATGTCTTTCAACTGAGCGCCGGTTATAACCTGATCGGGGTTTTGAAGGCCGATCTTCTTGGCGATACTGCTCGCAGTAATGGGGTGATCTCCGGTCATCATGACAACGCGAATACCGGCAGATCGACACTCGTCAATTGCCTTGGGGACTTCAGGACGAACCGGGTCGGCGATTCCTATAAAACCAAGTAAAGTGAAATCGAAGTCATGTTGGTCTAGGGGCAGAGAAGTAACGTGAGACGTTGCCTTCGCAACACCAAGAACTCGAAGTCCTTCACGCGCAAGATCGTCGGTAACTTGGTTCATTTTTGCAGCATCTTCGCGCGAAAGATGGCATAGATCGATAATAGCTTCAGAAGCGCCTTTAGCACCCACCACAAATCCTCCGCCATCTTGCGGCTTCCATGCGTGAGATAGGGCCAGCAAATCCGGCGAAAGGGGATATTCCTTTTTTAATGACCAATCTTGATGATGGTGTTCGGTTCCTTTCAAAAATATTGAACCTGCCGTAAGGAAGGCAATTTCCATCGGATCAAAAGGGTCAGGACGACTTGCCAGAATCCCGTATTCGAGCGCTTCGTGAAAATCTTCTGGAAGAACTTTAAGAGTCGAGTCAGAAAGATCGATAAACTTTCCATTGGAATAAAGCTTCTGAATCTTCATCTGATTGAGAGTTAAAGTTCCGGTCTTGTCGACACATAGGACACTGGCAGCCCCAAGGTTTTCGATTGCTGGAAGTTTACGAGTGAGAACTCGTCTTTTGGAAATTCGCCAAGCACCAAGAGCCAGAAAGATTGTGAGCACCGCTGGTAACTCATTCGGAAGAATCGCCATAGCTAGAGTTAGGCCAACAAGCAACCCCCCAAGCCAATCGGTGCGCGTTAATGCATAAATAAGGAAAACAAAAACGCAAATTACGGCGGCAAGCCAAGCAACTCTGCGAACGAGTTCGTTGGTTTGCGTTTCAAGTTTAGTCTTCTCAGTAATTGCACCTTGAATAGACTTTCCAATTTTTCCGATTTCAGTCGCGAGGCCTATCGAGGTGACAAGCGCAGTTGCCTGTCCACTGACCAGCGTTGTACCGGCAAAAATTTTGGCTCCAGACTCTTTAGACACTGGCTCCGATTCACCCGTTAAGAGCGACTCATCTGCCTTTACCTGAGTCGCATCCACAAGTTCCGCATCGGCAGGCACACGGTCCCCTTCGCTTAGAAAAATAAAATCTTCTCGGACTAAATCTCTTCCCGCGACTCGAAGTTTAACCCCACCCCGAATGACTTGCGCTCGCGGACTAGAAAGGTCGCGAAGGGCCTCAAGTGCTCGCTCTGCTTTGTGCTCTTGAAAGATGGTAATACCAACGATCAGTCCAAGAAAGCCAAGCAACATGAATGACTCTTGCTGGTCGCCGATGAAAAAGTAAACGAGGCCGCAGCCTAAAAGCAAATACACCATCGGTTCACGAAGGACCTCGAAGGCAATGTGATAAAAACGTTTTGGCTTTGCAGTCGGCAATTCATTAAAACCCTCTTCTTCTTGCCGGCGCAGAACAGTCGACAGAGAAAGACCACTTTGATTGCGAACCTTATTTTCTATCATGGGGAACTTCTCCTGATCGTGGTGACAATGCCCCCCATCACGCGAGATAGCAACGATTGACTAAATGCTACTTGTGGGACCCTGGGAAAAAGGCTGGTGTCAACGAAGTTAATTCAAAAGAGGAAGCTCTACCGTGAAGGTTGAACCCTGGCCCGGAGAGCTTTCGCAGCTTATAGTGCCCTGATGAAGTTCAACAAAATATTTTGCCAAATATAAACCCAGGCCTGAGCCTTTGATTGGCGACGACTTTGCGTTGTTGCTACGAAAGAACTTCATAAAAATATTAGGAAGCTCATCAACCGGAATTCCAATCCCCTGATCAGCCACCTGAACTACAATTTTACCTTCAATTTCATCAGTGGTGACCAGTACCTTTGAATTTTCCGGAGAATACTTGATGGCGTTTTCAATAAGATTGCTAAGCACCTGTTTCATCAGCTCGGGATCGATGCGAATAGTAAAAAGAGGTTCAAGTTCGGCAAGTAGCTGAATATGTTTTAGTTTAGCTAAAAACTCAGATTTTTTTACCACGTCTTTGACCAATTCATTGATATCACAACTTTGCAAGTGCAGCTCGACCCCTTGAGATTCGATTTTTGCATAGTTTAATATCGTGCTTATAAAGCGAGTAAGGTCCTCGGCAGATTGTTTCACTGTATCAAGCGCTTCACTTTGTGGGGCGGACAAAGGCGTCGTACCCCGCGCAATAATTTCAGTCATACCCTGAATTCGCGCCAAGGGCGTTTTCAAATCATGTGACATCATGCCAATGAAGTTTGTTTTCAGGGTCTCAACTTCAGAAAGCAGTTTATGTTTTTGAAAGTATTCCCAACTACGACGGTTTTCAATAATCAGACGATAGGGAATAAAAAAGTAATAACAGAGAAAAATGGCCAGCATCGGATGGATCATTCCGATAAGTACGCCAAAGGGCCAAAATGCGATGTAACAAGCAAACACAAAAATGGCGGCGGTCGTAAGTAGAATTAAAATACCCCGTCCCGGTTTGACGGTAAGAACCACATGGACGGTTAGCACTGAAATTAGAATTGTAAACAAAAGATTGACCCATGCGGGGGCCTTCACCGGTGCGGAATTCCTGATCAGTGTATCAATCATATTGGCGTGCATCTCGGTCAAGGTCATTGCATTCACAGAGCGATCGTAGGGGGTCAGGATATAGCGCTTTGAGTCCTCGTTGAGATCATCACCGATCAGGACAATTTTGCCTTTAAAGCGGGTGGTATCCATGGCGTGATTAAATATATTTTCAAATTTTGAAGTTTGAAAGCTTCCCTTGCGATGAAAATCAACGTTAGTTTGTTCGGCTTGATAGAGTTCAAAATGACCGCGAATCTTAGATAGATCGTTCACTTCAGGATTAATTTTTGCCGCAAGCATTTGGTGCAGCATCCAAGTGTTGTGGTAGTAAAGCATTTGTCGTCGTGTTACGCCGTCTTTACCGCCGAACTTATTGTCTCTGGTAAATGGCGCGGGAGAAATCGCTGTTTCTTTAAAAGGGTTGTTGAGTTTTTCTTTTCCTACGCTGGTAAAATCTGGGTCTTCGTCGGCAATCACAAAAATTTGATTTTTTAAAAGTTCTGCTAGGGCTGATTTTTCGTCGCTACTGCCTTCTACTTTGCTCACATCGAATGTGTAAACAATCGCAAGGGGCTCACTTTCTAAAATTTGTTGTGCCACTTTTAAATGCGCCGCTGCTTTTGGCAATCCTGGAAGTTGTGCCATCGTTGTTGGATCAAACAACACCATTTCGACAGCCCCCGAGGTTGCGACAGGGGGCTTTAACCAAATACGTAGATCATAAAAATAGGCTTCAATGCTATCTGCGGAAACGCGGCTAATCAGAACAGCCAATAGGGTGGCAAGACTAAAGCGAATCAGGGCGTTGTAGGATTTCTCGTGGGTTCGCCAGTGACGAAGAAGTGAAGCAACTCTACTCACCCTGAGGAATGCATCCAGGACGGCGGGTGGGAGCAGGTTTCGCAACTAGCTTCTTCACATGAGGTTTTTTTATCTGTGGTGCTATTAAAGTTTTAGGGTCCATACTTACCGCCTTTACGCCGCCGCTCTGCTTCTTTGATAGTACAAAAGAGCTAGAGCTAGCAAGTGCTTTGTTCTCATACAAAAGTTTGAATCAACCTTATTCTTATTTCCAGTCCTGTTTTTATGTATATACATGCAGCCACCACCGCAAAGGTTTTTTGCCCAGCAAGCTTGGCAGTCGTTTTTTTCAATCAAATCGCCCTGATACTTGGCCAATTTTTCATGGTCCAGTGACAATCCTTGGCCAACTTTCTCGCTGGGGGTGTTGACGTCCCAGGGGCAGGTATAGAGCTGATTTTTGGCATCAATCATCAGATAGCTTTGGCCAGCTCCGCAGTAGTGACGAACCGGATCCCGATTGTCAATTCGACTAAAGATATTATCAAAGAAGCGAATTCGACGAAGCTCTGTTTCGCCGCCCTTATCATAGGCCATTTCCGCAACTAGACTCATTTGCTGGATGAACTGCTGATTTACGTCTTCACTGACCTCAATGTGATCATAGGTGAATTCAAATTCGGTCACTGGGAACTCACTAAAAAATCGGTAAGCTTTCACCACGTCCATATTAAAACGGCCATAGACCCCATGAAAGCGAATGCGACCGAGCTCGGCTTTGGCCTGAAACAGAAGTGGTAAGCCAGCCAAGATTTTGTCAGAGGTGCTTTTGCCGTCTTTGGATGGACGCTCTTGATCGGTAATTTCTTTTCCGCCGTCCATGCTAATGGTGACTGAACATTTGATTTTCTTTAGCGTCGCCAAAGTATCTTCATTAAAAAGAGTTCCGTTGGTTGTGACTGAAAGTTGGATCGTTACGCCACGTTCCTGGCCTAACTGCCTAGCATACAGACCAATCGCTTCCATTCCGATTGGATAGAGCAAAGGCTCCCCACCTAGAAAGTTGATAGCGAAGGATTCCCCCGGATTCAATTTATCAATAAAAAATTTGATCTGCGGCAGAGTTTGTTCGACCGAGATTTTCCGCACCGGATCGCCGTAAGTGCCGTCGCCACCAGCTGCGCAATACTTGCACTGCAAGTTACAGATTTGCGTAACGTTGATCGTGACATTCTTAATTTTGAATTCATGTTTGGCCGGAATCTGGTTGGCTGACTCTTGCTCCCAGGTAGCAATTTCCGATAGGGCTTCGGCATTGCTTGGCAGGCTTGTGTCTTCTGCCATGGCGGCCCAAGCCTGCGGAGAAAGCTCGGCCATCTCCAGAGTTCGCACATGAAACCCCACGACATCGCCTTGAGCGGTCTCTAGAGCTAGAATGTCCTTATATCTGCGCAGTTCCATGTTGGCCTCAGTTTGAATAACAGCTATAAGAGATGCAAGAATACAGCCATAGTAAATCGCTTAAAGCTAAATAATATTATATATTTAAGTGGTATACTTGTGCACCACCAAAAAAATTAAAAAGGCGCAGCAAAAAGCGGCACAAGAAAAGCCCTGCGCCTGGACCGCTGGACCACAGAACTAGAACACCACAGAACAATTCGACCATTGCCTTGCAGTTCAATTGAAGTGCAATTAGGCTTTTCTCATGAAAATCACTTTTATTATCGGTGGCAGTAAGAAGGAAATCGAATACCAGGCCGGGGACACTTTGCTGGATACCGCGATTAAGGCAGATCTAAATCCACCCTATTCTTGTATGGAGGGGGTCTGCACAGCTTGTTTAGCACTTATCGAAGAAGGCCAAACTGATTTTCCAGACGATACTATTTTAGATGAAAGTGATGTCAAGTTGGGGCGAATTTTAACTTGTCAGGCCAAGCCCAAAGAAGGTTGCAAGGCACTGACGGTAAACTATGACAAAATATAGCGCGTCTTAAGCCGCCATTTTTTTTGCGAAGGAATCGATCAAAGTTTTATGAATTTGTAGACGGCATCGTCCTGGTGATTTATTGACAAACGCGCTCAAGCTTTTCACGCTCATACACCGTCCGTTTGAAAACTGACGGGTGGGTTATTTCGCTACTATGGCCACCTAAAAACTGCTTGAAATTTAAATGTAACTGGGTTACATTAAGGTCAAATGAAGAGGCCACCTAAGGTAAATGCACTTTTACCAGTTTAACGAAGAATTTCAGTCTTGGGATTATGCCATTAAAGGCAAAACGCTGGAGGGTAGGGTTTTGAGAATTGTAGTCGCGCTTGCTCAACCTAATGTGTTTGTAATAACAACAATTGATCTAGGTCTTTGAGGGATAAATAAGTTATGAAAAAGAAAATTCAAAAAACATATCAAGATCATGGCTTCGGATTTCCGGTTACACTTTTAAATGTTCCGATGACCGAAGTTCGCGGCGAATGGGTTCCGACGATTAATCAGAAAGAGCTTCAGGAACGAGTTCTGGAGGCTTTGGTGCTTAAGCACAGTCGCTTATCTGGAAATGAAGTGAAATTTATCCGTCAGTTTTCAAAAATGACTCTTGAACAATTCGCTGCGCGATTTGATGTCACCCATCCAGCTGTTTTAAAGTGGGAGCGGACAAAAAATCAGGGGACAGGTATGAGCTGGACAACTGAAAAAGACATCAGGCTCTTTGCGTTCAATATTTTAGAACCAAAAGCTAAAAGATTTGTCGTCGTGTACGAGCAGCTCACAAGCGTTGCCCTTGAAAAGCACGAAGCCATTAAGATAGATCTTGAAAAGATTCGGGCTGCTTAAAAGATCTGAGCAATACCTTTGGCAAAAGCGCAAAAGACGGAAAGGGCACTCTTCTGCTTTTGGGGAGCGGTAAAGGAAAAGACTGCAGTTAAAGTGAAAGAAAGTCATCAGGCCGGCAAAAAGCGCATGGCGCTGAAAGAGCGATTTGGTAACCCACAGGAAGTTTTAAATATGATGGCTGAGTACATGAAGGACGGCGACGTGGCTTCTATTACAGACCTTATTTCGTCCTATATTTCCAACAGTCATAAGTATAATAACCAAGATGAGTTTGCCGAGGCTATTGGAACTACAAGACAAACCCTTCATCGGATGCTTGCACACAATGATGCTGTGGCAATTAAGTATTTTTTCGGGGCGATTGAACAGATTTACCAGGATGCGAATGAATAAATATGCCGTCCTGGGCCGCGCCGGTTACCACCAGCGTGAAGACTAAACTCAAGTAACCCTGCAACTTAAGGAGCCAGCTTTACAGCCTTAAGCCACCATTTTTTTTGCGACGGAATCGATCAAGATTTTATAAACTTCTTTAAATGGATTTTTTCCGTGTTTATCTTTGGTTGCATGAATGTAGCGTTCGACTGTCGGCATTCCTGATGCATCGATTCCAAATTGGGCGAACTCTTCAGCGACAATGAAAATCACTGATAGCAAGTCTAATTGTTCTGCCTGTCGTCCCATTGGAAAGCCTGTGCCATCTGCCAACTCATGATGGTTCATGATGACGATATCAACACCTGAGGGACAAAAATCCCAATTTTTGACCATGGCTGCAGCCTTGGCCGAATGAGCAAAGACCTCTTTTGCATCTTTAAGATGGAGGTGCTCGCCACGGCGAATATTTTTAATAAATTTACTTTTGTTATCGTATTGTTCGTCAGAAAGGGTCATGTCGTGAAAAAGTGCAGCAAAGGTAAGTAGTCGAAAGTTTTCAGGAGTTCCGACGCCAAGTTTTTCAGCCAAGGCGGTTGCCACTAACGCGGACAATGTGCAATGGTCGGCAAATCCAAATTTTTCAATATGAAGAAATTTTTGAACGAGAAGGTTGAGCTGTTTTTCTTGGGATACTAAATGCAGAACTCGTTGGATATTTTCTTGAGCTAGTTTTAAAAGTTCTTCTCGCCAGCCAAGTTGATTTGAGATGTTTCTCATGAGGTCAATATTTAGGTTTATGAACCCTTGAGCTTCATTTGCAGAGGCCTGTTTCCAGGCCTCTTGAGAAAGGGTATTCTTACGGAATTCACAGATGAATTTTTCTGTTTGAAAGGATTCAATATATAGGTACTCTACGCCCTTATGTTTAAATTTTTGATATTGATCCTGATTGAAAATGGATTCTTCTGGGGTCATTTTTATAAATTTGCTATTATTTATTTTGATAAATAGCGGTGTTTGCACTTTGCGAATCATTCGTAGAAGGTCCAATTTGACCGGGATGTAGGCGCCCATTTCAATTTGCGCAGTACCCTTGTTGGCGGCAGCGTAGTCGCCGATCTGACTTTGAACGGCAGCAATAAGCTCATCATCAGAAAATGGTTTTGCAATCCAGGTTAAGTGCTTTCGAGTTTTAAGCTCGGGGAACTTATTCGTAGCTTCCCCAGAAAGGATCACAATCGGCATTTGGCTATCGTTCTTGTCAAAGTAGCGAACCAAATCAATTCCGTGCCCATCGGGCATATGAAGATCTGAGACAATGAGATTAAAAGTCGGATCTTTCTTGAAGATTTCCAAGGCTTTTCGCGACGAGTTGGCGGTTACTATCTCGCACTCCATATTGGCTTGCAGAAAGAAAGTGACAAGCTCGCGAATTTCTTCAGAGTCATCGACCACCAAAATTTTCAGACTATTTTGTCCCATATTGATTTATCGGAAAGTTGGCTAGGCTTTTGAAGTCATTGTTTTAAATACGGACCATATTTAAAACAGGACCTTGGATCGACCAAAGCGCGGCCGGAAGTGGTTTCTGGACCCGACTTTAAATTAGAATTCTTTTGTATGCTCCAAGCTAATGCAAAACCCTTTGCCAAGCGTAAATGGCATTAGGCATCCTAGTTTCATGTCACTGAAAATTAAGTATTGGGGCGTGCGAGGATCATTGCCTTCTTCTCCCTCTCCGGAACAGTGGGTCAATGATATTGAACAAGTTTTAAAGAACTTTTTCATCAAGGGTTATAAAGAGCCTTCGCAAATTCGTGAATTTTTGGACTCTTACAAGATCCCGCAAATCGGAGGTTTTGGTACGCACACGACTTGTGTCGAGGTCCAAAGCCCAAATGTACAAATCATTATTGATGGTGGAAGCGGGCTTCGTAATTTGGGCGAAGCAATGATGAAAAATGGCCTAGGGCGCAGTGGAGCCCAAATTCATATTTTTATGACTCATTTTCACTGGGACCACTTGCTAGGGCTGCCGTTTTTTGTTCCGCATTTTGTTAAAGGTAACACTATTAACTACTACGCCGTTCAGCCAGAACTTGAAAAGGTCGTAAAGATTAAATTTTCTAAGCCTCTTTTTCCGGTTCCGTTCGAGGCCCTGCCTTCAACCATTAAGTTTCATTCCCTAAAGCCACGCGAGACCGTTAAAATAAATGATTTGTCGATTACGCCGTATCAGCTTGATCATCCGGACCCTTGTTGGGGATATCGTATTGAGGCCGGTGGGCGTGTTTATTCCCACTGTGTGGACACCGAAGGGACTCGCAATACCCGAGAGGCTATGGGTCCCGATCTGCCCCTTTATCAAGGCGTTGATGTGATGTGTTACGATGCCCAGTATACATTGCCCGAGTTAGCACAAGAAAAAGCAAACTGGGGGCATAGTGCCGCCCAAATTGGTTTAGATATTGCTTTTCGAGAGGGTATAAAACATTTGCTGTTTGCCCATCATGACCCGGGGGCGACGACTCAGCAGATTTATCGCTTAAAACAGCAAACCAGGGAATACTACGATTGGAGGCTCAAGACTTCGCAAAATAATCATGGAGCCTTGCCCCATGTGAAATGGAAATATGCATTTGATGGGCTGGTTGTTGATCTAACGAATCTGGAGTAATTGAAAATCCGGTTGCTGCTATTGAATAAGCTCTATTTGCTTTGGATCGGAATCCGGTTCAACCACATTAACCAATTCTTTTTTTGTTCCTTCGGGCCATATCCAGTCATTCGGGGCAAAGTTTTGCACTTCGGTTTTCATAAAATCAAGCCAGATCGGGACTGCGCCAGAGGCTCCGGTTAGACCCGATGGGCTGTTGTGATCATTGCCAAGCCATACAATGGTCGTTGTGTTCGGAGTAAATCCAGAAAACCAGGCATCGCGATTGTCTGAAGTTGTTCCGGTTTTTCCAGCGGCAGGTTGGGTGAAGCCCGAGTTGGCGATCAGTTTTGCCGTCCCGGAAAGTACCGTGTGTTTCATCATCCCGACAAGAATTGCTGTTTTTGCGCGATCAACTCGTTGTTCAACTTCCGGGTTAAAAAGAAAGACCACTTGCCCACTTTCGCTGGTAACGGAGCGGACAAAGCTTGTGCTTGTATGCTGGCCAAAACGCGAGATTG
Organism: Streptomyces griseus; assembly: GCA_943330705.2. Lineage (GTDB taxonomy): Bacteria > Bdellovibrionota > Bdellovibrionia > Bdellovibrionales > Bdellovibrionaceae > CALQIT02. Next base: position 39,930 of record CALQIT020000002.1, on the reverse strand, counting down.
TCATGTAGATCTCAAGCACTTCTCTGGGATAAAGTTCAAAAGATCCAAGGCTTACCGAAGGCACCGGTTCGAGAGCTGATGTCACGCCAAGTTTTAAAGCGGTCGCAATCACAGCTTTTAATCCGATGTCCAATGCGACCTTGGCAGTTGCGGCATTCAGACTATTCTTAAGTGCAAAATACATCGGTACACTGCCGTAGTATTTTCCGCCGTAGTTATCCGGAGTCCAGCTTTGACCTTCATATTTATAGGTGAATTTGCTATCCTCCAGTAAGGTCATGGGTCGGTATTTTTCGCTATTTTCTAAAAGTGCTGTCAAGTAGACGATGGGCTTCATAATTGAGCCAATTTGGCGGTGACCTTCGACGGCCCGATTGAATTGGGTATTTTTAAAATTGCGGCCGCCAACAACGACATTAACCAGCCCGCTCGAGTTATCCGCCGAAAGTAGGCTGGCTTCTAGAATAGTTCCCTTTTCTTTAAGCAGCTTGATCTTAGGGTTGGTGGTTTCAAGAAACAGAAGCTGCTTTAGGATCGCTTCTTGAGCTGATTTTTGTGCTGACAAAGAAAGGCCAGTAAAAATCTTGGCGCCGATAAGTTCAATGTGGTTTGCAAGCAGTTGCTTTTTTACGGCGTCAATATAGTAGGGCGCCGTTTCAATTGGCAAAGCCGTGCGGGACGGAGGAAGGCTAAGCGGTGTTGCAAGCTTGACCTCGTCCACGCTGATAAAGCCGTTGTCGCGCATTTTTTCTAAGACCAGACTGCGCCGTTGAAGGGCTCGTGCCGGCTGCTTGAACGGATCAAAAAGTCCGGGGCTATTCAGGACTGCCGCAAGCAGGGCGCACTCGTGCAAATCTAGTCCGCTGATTTTCTTTTGGAAATAGTACTGCGCCGCCGCTGGAAATCCCCTGACTTGGAACGGACCATTCTGCCCCATATAGATAATATTAAGGTAGGTTTCAAGAATTTCGTCCTTGCTTTGGTGGGTCTCTAAAACCAAAGACATAAAGAACTCGATGGCTTTTCTTTTAATGGTTCTTTCGGGTGAAAGAAAATAGTTTTTTACAAGTTGCTGGGTAATCGTACTGCCACCTTGGCGGTGCCGACCCAAAATATTGCTAAGCACAGCTCGTAAAATGCCCCGGTAGGAAACCCCACTATGCTCAAGAAATTTTGCGTCTTCGATGGCCAGAACGGCATTCATGCAACTGGGCGGGAATTGGCCCAATGGAGTATAGGTTTGCATGATCGGCTGATCTTCAAGGAACTGCGCAATGAGTTCGGGTTCGAACGTGACAAATGGCTTTTCCTCAAGCGGATTTCCTTGAAAGGTTTGAACTAAGCTTCCATCTTTTGCAAGGGCCAGCATTTGCAGCGGGATCAGATTGAGCTCGGAGTCGCCGACGTCTTTAGCTACGAAAAAAAGGCAGGTGGCGGTACTTTCAGGAACGCTTGAGGGCACGCTTTTGTTGCATTCTTCGGAAGTAAGTAGGCGGTAATCACCGGGAAGCAGTTTTTGCTCCATAGTGCGTTGGCGATAGGATCTTTTTTGCAGCAGGTTCTCAATATCCTTTTGTGTCCAATGACTGCCGACCCGTATGTCAACAGGAGCTGAAAAGTACTCGGTGGGAGGAAGAAATTTTTTATTTGCAAGGCCTTCGGTAATCTTGCTATTCAGACCATGTACCCAATAGCCCAAGCCGCAAAGGGCAAAGACAGCAAAGAGACTCAAAGAAATTAGAACGATCTTCCATTTTTTCATTGGATATTCAAAGATTACGGCCTAGCCTTCAAAGAGTCAAAGTAGCAGCGAGGTAATTTATGAGACTAACCCCTCTTCAGATGCAAAAGATGACCGAAAAGGTTTTTGAAAAGCTAAAAGAGCAAAATGTGATTATCTTTAAAGATGACGAGAAAAAAGTCTTCGCTCGGGCCCTTTTGGCAGTCAAACAAGACTATCAGAAAGAAATGGATCTCGAAAGGGATGTCAACAAAATGCTTGATGATCTTGAAAGGCAGCATAGTGGCGAATTCCAGCGTTATAAGATGTTTCCTTTGCTGAAGCAGAAGCTGGCAAAAGAAAGGAAGATCATTTTATGATCATTTCTGACGACCGACAGACACGTTTAGCCCATGTGATCATTGATGCGATCTGGGATGATGACCTGGTTGATTACAGCGATGATGAGCTCGCCATTCGAGCCGCCAAGCAGGCCATCGCAGAGTTTGTCAGAGAAGACGAGCAAATCGATATTCAGGCGCGACAAAAGGTGGCTTCTCTCAAAAGAAATGTTATTGAAGGCAGCCCAGAGTGGGACATTTTGTATAAAAAGTATTACGAAGAAGAGAGGAACCGTCGTGGCAAAAGCTAAAAAGGCTTCTGGAAAAAAGAAATCAGCAGCAAAATCAATCGCAAAATCTACTGGGAAATCTAGTACAAAATCTAACAAGAGGGCCGCGGTAAGGCTGTCTAAAAAACTCGCTAAAAAGCCGGCAAAACTAGCTGCTAAAAAAGCGCCAGCGAAGGTCAGCACGACCGCTAAAGCCAAGGCCGGAACGGCCGGTAAAGTTAAGGCGAAGTCGACAACGCCGGTTCACAAAAAGTCTGCGCCGGACCTTAAATTTTGGGCTGGGTTTGTGACCCCTTTGGATGATCGATTGATTGTTGAAGTTCGCGCTGGCGAAAAAGTCACAGCGGGAGGTCTAATTATTCCCGATACGGCGATCACAGAAGGCAACACCGAAGGTGTGGTTTTGGTGGTTGGACGTGGTCACCGCGGAACTAAAGGAAAAATCAAAACGATGGATGTCAAAGCTGGGGATCATATTTTGTTTGCAGCAATGTCGGGTGCTAAAGCAATTATTTTAGACAAAAGTGTACGCATCATTCGAGAGTCTGAAGTTCTCGGAATTATTGAAGGCTAAAGGTCGTTTAAATTTTTTTAGAATATTATTGTCACGCCATATTTCATGGTGTTTTAATTATGCTGCATAGGATGCGATTGATGAAAAAATGTGCAAAATTACTAAGATACTGTTCACGCCCAACACGATGGTTAACCGTATTGGGGGTTCTCTCTTGCTTACCAGTCAGCGCAATGATGGTCGACTGGTCAGGAACCTACCGTTTTGAATATACAGAGGTTGACCGTCCATCCCTTGATTCAAACAACAAGATGAGAAAAAGCTATCTGCTAAACTCATTGCAGTTGGGCACTGAAATCATTGCTTCAGACGGCGTAAATATCGTTACCAAGTTTGATGTTTTGAACAATCCGAACTATCCCGACGATCAGACGGGAACTTCATGGGGAACTGGTCCCAGCAAACCTGCGACGGGAAGCTCCTCTGGCCAAGATAGTTCAGTAAACTCTTCGCGCCAATCGAGCTCTGCGATTAAAGCCAGCCAACTCTATGTTAAATTTAAGCAGGACAATGGCTTGATAGTTGTTGGTCGAGCTCCGGTTTTTTTCGGTTTGGGTATCACATACAACGGCGGCAAAGGCCCCTTTGATGATTGGTACAATCTGAGTGAAAAATCTGGATATAAAGTCGGTGGTCCTGAATTCAATCATTGGACGAATACGATGGATATGGTTGGCTACAGATTTACGGTTGGAAACGGCTATTTTGCACCAACCATTGGTCGTCCATCCGATGCTTCTGTGGCTCAGGGGCAAAATACGACAGACGTGATTTGGAATATTGGTTATAACAATCCAGAAACCGATTCGCAGTTTGGTGTTTTCCATTTGACCCGCACAGCTAGTCAAGATGCCAATGATGCTCCATTTCACCTTTATGGGAAGTCCGTGAACGGAGTTCCAGACGGAAATGGTATCAGCGGCGGTTGGAATACGCAGCATGTGAACATCTATTTTGGTCGCGGTTACGATACTTTTAAATTCCGCCTCGAGGCTGGATTTCAGTCTGGCAACACAGGTATTCAAACGGCATCCAATGAAGAAGTGAAGGTCAATGGCTATGGCATTGTCACTGAGTTGGATTTCATCAATCCAAATAGCAAATGGGATACCTTTGTCCGTTTAGGTATTGTTAGCGGCGACAATCCAGAAACTTCAAGTTACGAAGGCTATCAGCTTAGTAAAAATTATGATGTCGCATTTTTGTTATTCAATCATCCGATGGGTCAGTACGATCTTTTTCGTTCGGCATTGCAAAGAAGTCCGAATCGAACCAGCTGCACTCCAACAACAGTGGGAACAGCACCCAACACAAAAACAGTTTGCCCAGCCTACGGCAACGATGTTGCTTTGGATGAAGAAAGCATGAGCAATATTCTTTTCATATCTCCTAAGTTTGTTAAAAGAATTAGTGATGTTTGGGATTGGACGCAAACGGTGACTTGGGCTCAATTGCAGACGGACCCTCGTCCTGGGGTTGGGGCTTCAAAGGATATTGGTTTCGAATACGATATAGGTTTCAACTATAAACCGACTGATAAGTTCCATTGGGTAAATGAGATCGGTATTTTGTTTCCCGGACAAGCCTGGACGGGTGGTTCTGCAGGTTTTGGAAACTCAACTAACTTTGGATTTGCATCGAAAGCCGCCATTAGCTTTTGAGGACATTTAGATTGCATCTTGTACGGCACCTTGAGTTCATCTGAGAGTTCATCTGATTTTCAGCTTAGGCCTGAATGGCGGTGAGCAGGGCCCCGGGGACGAAAGTCCTCGGGTCTTTTTCGTTTTACTATGCCCCGATCTGAGCAAGACCGCCCCTCTAATAAAATGGGAACGGCCTTCGTGGCCTTGCCGCCCTTGGGTACCGCATCCTGCGGGGGCGGAATCCCATTTTATTAGAGGGGCGGTCTTGCTCAGATCGGGGATCGTATTGTGGTCTTCGGGTAATAAAATGGGAACGGCCTTCGTGGTAAAAAAAAAGACCCAATCCTTGGGTCTTTGGAGTACTTCTTTTTTTGGATTTGATTACTGGCGGCCGGAGCGGCTGCGGGCTGATGATGATGGGGTTGGGCCTATTACTGCTCCGTTGTTTAGGGACTGCTGCCCAGAGAGGTCCCATGGCATTACATTATTATTAATGCCAATCGCGGCTTGGCCCCCGCGTAGGTAGCTGCTGGCTGTTGTAGGGCGGTCCATGAACATGTTGCTATTATTATTTAAGCCCTGCATCGACGAACCCTGGAAGTTAATTGCGAAATCATTTTGATTAAGATCGGGTAAGCGAAAGGTCTGGTTGTTCATGGAGTAAGGCGATGGCGACATCACGTTCGGATTGAATTGGTTATAGGTTCCGTACTGCTGGTTCTGAAATGAATTTTGCGGATACAACTGGTTATTCATTCCGACCTGCTGGTTTGGAAATGAATTTTGCAAAATTGGCTGGCCGAATTGATTTACTGAGTTCGGATTTTGTTGACCGAACTGATTCGGATTCATGTTTCGTCCATTCATGTTCATATTCCCATTCCTGCTGGAGCCTGACATTTTAGCTGTGATCTGTGCTAGCATTTGATCAACGGGTTCATATAAATTCTGTTGGACCATACCAAGAGACATCATTTGATCGAAACTATCATTGGCAGTTAAGGTCGCCAGAGTATTGAAGTTTGTCGTCTCTAGAAGCGGTCGAAGTTGAACCATTTGGTTCATGCCAAAGCTTGCCATTCTTGGATTGTTTGAACGGCTGAGCTGGTAGGCGCGCTGTGCTTTCATCGAGAAGCTTGACGCCATTGTTCGCATTAAGTCGGCGACAATATCCTGTGCATTTTCAGCTTGCAGGTTTTCTAATAGATTTCCTGCCAATTCGTTGGCTTGATCCATATCAATATTCTTGTCTGAATCATCGCGTAGTCTTCGGCTAAAAACACTGCTTGATTCAGAGTTTTGCGCAAAGGCGGATGAAAAATATTTGTGCAAATTTGCCCGATAGTACTTAAAAAGTTTCGTTCTGATTTGATTGGAATCAGCGAATTCACTTTCTGAAAATTCTTTTGAAAGTTCCTCTAGGTTACCGGCGTGGCAATCAAAAAGATCACGTTTTGATTCGAATTTTTTGCACTCTTCGGTTTTTTGCGCAATCAGCCGATCAATTTCGGCAGTTATTTTGGATTGTTCTGTTTCTTTTTTGCCTCGTTCAGCACTGCCACGTCGTGTTTCTGGTTTTGCCTCAACTGCTTTGTATTCTCTTTCGATTGCGGCTTTTAATTCTGTGGCCATATCTTGATTTTTTTGGGTCAGAATCAAGGTGATGTCGCGTGGGGAATTGCACTCAGAACAGTCAGATCCCTGTGCCACAGTTATTGCTTTGTCTGGGGTAACTTGCACTTTGATCGTTGTTTTAACATAGTTTGCATCAGGCTTACCCAGAACTTCGATTTTTTCCTCGTCTAAGCTAGAAACCTTTACGGTGTAGAGCTTATCTGAAACCTGATATTTTTTTGCCGTACCGACTTCCAGTTTTTGCGCGGTCGCTGCCTCTGCCGCCGGTTGTTCTGTCGATGCAACATCAAACTTCAAAGGACCGTGGCGACTTATATTAAGCGTCTGCGGATTGAGGCTTAGGTTTGCACCCATCGCTAAAACCAAAGCCGTGAACATTGACCACTTCGCGAACCGCGGTTCTCTGTAAAATGGCGTTTTCATAAAGTCCTCCTGGAAAATGGCGTCTTGCCGTAAATTTTAATCTCATTGATAGCTACTTCAATACCTAGGCCAATATGCCAATTGTATTAAGGGCTTAGAATTAATGGGCATTCTCATTCTGAGACTCCCGTTGTTGACTGATCCTGCCGCTGTTAGGTCATAGAGATGTCTATAATCTAGACAGCAAAAGCGGGTCTATGTTAACCACACACTATGAAAATGAACTTTGCGACGGCAAATAGACCCGAGGCCATCGATTCCCAGAACTGGCAATCTTGGCACTGGCAATTGCGGAATTCTCTTAAATCTTTGCAGGAGTTTAGCCAGTGGTTTAAATTGACCGCGGGCGAAGAGCAGGCCTTTCAGCAGGGTGCTGAGCTTTTTAATATTCGCTCAACCCCCTATTACGCGTCGTTGGCAAGGGCCCAAGAGCTTGATCCTATCCGACGAATACTGATGCCCCATGCTCAAGAATTAAGTAAGGGCAGCCAAGGGTTATTTGATCCGTTGGGGGAAAGAAAAAATAATCCGACACCGCGAGTGATTCATCGCTATCCAGATCGAGTTCTTTTTTTGATTACCGACATTTGCAGCGTTTACTGCCGATTTTGCACGCGCAAGCACTTTACCGGGGCCGAACAAGCATTCATCCGCGAAAGCGAGTATCAAAATGCCTTGGCCTATATCCGCAGCAAACCTGGTGTTCGCGAAGTGATTCTTTCTGGCGGGGACCCGCTTACTTTATCTGATCAGCAGTTGGATCGAGTGCTAACTGACCTGCGTAAGATTGAGCATATTGAGATCATTCGAATTGGCACCCGTATGCCCGTCGTTTGCCCCATGCGAATCACCGAAGGTCTTGTTAAAATCATTCGTAAACACAATCCCGTATTTTTGATGACTCATTTCAATCATCCTCGGGAAATAACAATTGAAGCAAAAATGGCTGTAGAAATGTTTGTCGATCATGGCATTCCGGTGATGAATCAAATGGTGTTATTAAATGGTGTAAATAATCATCCGGCAATTGTGCAGGCTTTGTCGCGGCGGCTTTTGTTTTTAAGGGTAAAACCATACTATATGTTTCAGTGCGATCCGTCCGAAGGCAGCGACCATCTGCGCACCTCAATTGAGGATTCCTTGGCAATTCAGAAAGAGTTGTGGGGCACCTTGTCCGGTCTGGCAATGCCAAATCTATCCGTGGACATTCCAAACGGAGGCGGGAAGGTCGCTTTGGTTCCGGATTTTTTGATCGAAGCATCTAAAGAAAAAAGGACTTACAAAGGTTGGGACGGGGTAACCGCGGACTATATAAATCCGTGCGCTAATCAGATTTTCAAGCCCATTGATGCTTCAGAGTATGAAGCCGAGTGGAGGACCACTCAGCTTGCAAAAGAATCGAATCCTGATCTTACGAATCAGCTTTTGCGTATTCCTACCAAAGAACGCTTACATTCAGAGGCACAATCACGATAGCCAAATCAGTGCCGCCAATTTTTCGGAAACCAGCTTCCGGTGAATAATAAAGTTTGTCCATCCAAGGAAACCGCCGACCAGCAAAGGCTGAGAAGCTAAACTTTTTATCTGAGGCCCCAACCGCCGCTCCTGCCAAGGCTTCGTCGACAATACCAAGTGCTCCGGTTGCATAGTAGGTGTTGGCTAGGTCCCAACTGTGCAGGTTGTAGGTAAAAGTGCCCCAAAGTCCCATGTAGGTATTCGATGACCCCTTGTAATCCACCATCATCAGATCAAACCGACCACCAACTTCCATGCCTTCACGAATAAATTTTTTATAATTCATCGAGGCCCGCAAACCATTGGTGCCGCTGGCTGAACTGAATTCCCCAAATGTACTTGAAAGTGCAACTTCTTTGTCTGGTACATAAAGGCCAGAATTTGAACCAGAATTGCTTGCGCCTTCTGAGCTATGCCCCTTTGTTGATTTCTTTTGGGCAAAAGATGTTGTTGAAATAAGTAGCATCGAAATCAAAACACTTAGAGCCGTTACCAAACGCATCAAGCACCTCCGTCACTGGACTTAAATTCTCTCAAGTCGTGCGTATTTAGCAACAAATTTTTTAATTGTTTGATCTGTGAACATAACACTAACTTTCTGTTGCTCGCCAGCACCCTCGACCTGAAAAACCGAGCCCGCACCGAAGGTGGGATGGCGAACCCGCATGCCTTTACTAAAGTCGCTGGAACGGGAGTCTGTCATTTCGTAATCCGGAAAATTCTGCAAATCAAAGTCCGAAGCCCCTTTTTTGGGAGCGGTCCAGTCTGCCGCAGTTCTGGCCGTATTTGTGGCCGCCGTAGCTACAAAACGAGGGGTTTGATAGGTGGTTGAAAATTCAATTAAATTTTCTGGAATTTCATTTATAAATCGGCTTGGCGGATTGAAGTGCTCTTGACCCCAGACTTTGCGGGTCCGGGCATAGGTCAAATAAAGCCTTTTGCGGGCTCGAGTCATACCGACATACATCAAACGCCGTTCTTCTTCAATCTCATGCTCTTCGTCACCTTCGTGCGGCTTAATATTTGGAAAAAGATTTTCTTCGTTTCCAACGACGAAGACGACAGGGTATTCAAGACCCTTTGAGATATGTAAAGTCATCATGGTGACGCTATCTTGCTCTTCGTCCAGCGAATCAATATCTGAGACCAACGCCATTTCCTCGAGAAAAGACTGCAGCGAAGCATCGATACGTTCTTTCATAAACTGAGTTAGCGCATTGGAAAGTTCCTCTAAGTTCTGTACTCGAGCATCGGATTCAGTATTGTTTTCCGCTTTCAAGCGATTCACATATTCTGTCTTGTCCAAAACCATATGATAAAAATCGACTAAGTTATGCCGTTGACTAAGGGCTTGCAGGTCTTCCATCAATTGCAGAAAATTTCGAATTTTAGAAGTGGTACCAGCATTAAACATTCGTTGTTCACAGGCTTTTGCAGCGGCTTGTAACAAGGGAAGTTTCTCTTGCATCGAAAATTCTTCTAGCTTTTCAACCGTCGTTTTGCCGATACCGCGGGCCGGAGTGTTAATCACTCGCTTGAATGCCATATCATCTGCTGGATTGGCCGTCAGCTTCATATAGCTTAGCATGTCCTTGATTTCCATGCGCTCGTAGAAACGGACGCCGCCCACAATTTTATAAGCAATGCCACTGGAGCGCAGCTGCTCTTCCAGAACCCGAGACTGAGCGTTCGTGCGATAAAAAATTGCGTAGTCGGAATAATTGCCCTCGCCCTGTGCGATTAAAGCCTGAACTTGTCGTACCACAAATCGAGCTTCCTCGTACTCGCTGCGATCTTCGTGGACACAGATCAAGTCGCCAGCGGCGTTGGCAGTAAAAAGTGTTTTATCTTTTCTTTCGGTATTATTTTTAATGACGGCCGTGGCGGCGTTTACAATATTTGCACTGGAGCGATAATTTTCTTCAAGCTTTACCACCTTCGCTTCGGGAAAATCCTTTTCAAAATCCAATATATTCGAAATATCAGCTCCGCGCCAACTGTAAATAGATTGATCCTCGTCACCAACGACGCAAAGATTTCGATGCTTTTCGGCCAGCATTTTAACTAACAAATATTGGATGTGGTTTGTGTCTTGATATTCATCAATAAGCACATACTTAAACTTGGTTTGGAACATCAATAAAACATCAGGGTACATGCGAAAAAGTTCGTAGGTCTTAAATAAAAGATCACCAAAATCCAGACTGTTGGCCTTTTTCATTTCCTGTTCATACAAGCGATAGACGGCAATACTTTTGTCGTCCAAAAAAAGTTTAGAAGATTTTGCGACGTCATCGGGGGACAGGGCTAGCATTTTGGCTGAATTGATTCGGTTGCGAAAACTTTTCGCTGGGTAAACTTTGTCGTTCAGATTCAGGGCACCCATAACTTTTTTAATTTGGCTGAGCTGATCACTATCATCATAAATTCCAAAGTGGGGTTTGTAATCCAACAGTGAAATATGTTCGCGCAGCAGGCGGTTGCAGAAACTGTGAAAAGTGCTGACCCAAAGGGGCTCGCGAATTGAAATCCCAAGATCTAGCAAAATTTTAAAAATTCGGCTTTCCATTTCCCGAGCGGCTTTGTTGGTAAAGGTGACGGCAAGGACTTCATCGGGCGCGGCCAATCGCTGGGCAATTAAAGTGGCCATTCGGCTGGTCAAAACCCGCGTCTTTCCCGAGCCTGCTCCTGCCAAGATCAAAAGCGGGCCATCGGTGTGCTCAACGGCCGATTTTTGCGGGAAGTTCAGATTCTTGGTTACAATTTGCAAATCCATCATGAACAGACCCCTTCGCTCGATCATTCCGCTGGCCGACAGCGGCGACAGGTGTTGCCGACGACGGCGATTGTAGACATCACCTGTACAAAATTCTAACGATTGTGCCTGGGTCAGGTTTCGTCTACACTCCGGCAGTGACAATCTGGTTGCTTATACGCTTATGTTGCCGTTATTTCATCACTTTTTTAGTGTTTGCGATGACTATTGCGGGCTCGGTGGTTGGTTGCACGGAAAAGAAGATTTCAGCTCAAGATGGACCTATTCGAGTCCAGATTCCAAGCCTGAGTGACAAGACTTACTCAATGCAAGAGGTAGAGTTACTAACTATTACAGATCTTAGCCGACTTGAGGGGACTGCCGCCCAATTTTTTATGGAGCCCACTTCTCAGGATGGAGAAATCGTTGGCAAGGCTCCGGCTGTGCGTTTTATGAAGTCCAAAGAGGGCGTTTATGTCGCCATGGATGCGTTGAGCTTGCAGTTAGTAACGCTTTATTATCAGTTTGAGCGGTTGATGTTTTTGGATCAACAAATCGGCGTGGCGACGGTCAATATCTGGCCGCGAAAAGTCGCAATCAACGCAAGATTTAGTTCCGAAGACGGCAGTTTGCTGCAAAACAATGCTTTGTATTCTAGTGCTGTGGATACCTATCTGTTTGTTCCCTTCACTTCAGAGGACTTACCTTTGATGGTAAATTCTGGGGTCATCGGGCATGAACACTTTCATTCCATATTTAATCAAATCGTTATGAGGCCCTTGGGCGACCGCTATCCGAAGTCAGATTTAGAGGATCTGTACCTTCCGATATTATTGAGGGGCCTGAATGAGGGTATGGCCGACGTTTGGGGTTGGATTTTTTCCAAAGATAGTAATTTTGTGGGCCGGTCGCTACCTTCTGAAAAACTAAGTCGCAGGCTGGATTTTGACGTGCTTTCAATGCCGACGCGCAAAGAACTTTCGTCTTTGATTGCCCATGTGCCCCCAGAATATGAAGTAAGTATTTCATATAAGCTTGGTAATAAATTGGCGCGTTCGATTTATGGATTAAGTAAAGTTATGCTCAATCAGCCTGGTATGACCGAGGACAAAGTTCGGATTGAGATGGGCAAGGCCCTTGTTTTGACTTTGTCAGAGCTTCGAACTTTTCTTGATCAGAAAAAGCCAGAAGACGTCATGGCGCCAGCGCAAATTTTATTTTGGTTTTATAAAAGTCTTTCGCTAACGACAACTGCAGAGTGTGAGTATTTTCAAAATATGGTCAAAGATCCAGATCTGGTAACTGCTTTTAGCTGTAAGAAATAGAATGAAAAAAGAATTTCAAAAGAATCTAAAAATAAAATCAAATTTCGCACGGTCTTTTTTGTTTTTTCTACTTTTTTCCAGTGGTTCCAGTTTCTGCAGGGCTGCGGATCGCGAGCTTGGTTCGCCGCTTCAGTCGCAAGCGAACAAATTCAGCTATCGATTTATTTTTACACTGGGTCAAGAAGTGCGATCTGAAAACAATACCAGCAACGAATATGTCTATCGCAATCTAAGCAACCTGGCTTTTGGTGTCGGCGTTAATGAATACAATGTGCTTATTGAGAAGTCAGATTTTTCGGACTCGAGCGGAAACTCGACCCTAAAGGTATTGCGAAATTACCAGGCCTATGCTGTTTGGGCGCAATATCAAATCGATAAATTCCAGTGGGGAGTTCCATTTCTAACAGTAGGGATAGGGACAGCTCAAAACAAGGTAGACAGTGATTTACTTGGTATTCGGACTTCCAATGAGTCCGACTGGCGCTCTTTGGGCGGTGTTGGGTGTGGCTTTCGTGCACCAGTGCGCTGGTTGTGGGTCAGTGCGGAGGCCCGAGTCATTCGCGCAGAGGGCTGGGACCCAAGTACTTCCGTCTACTTGCTAGGCCGTGTCGGTATTCGTTTCGAGTAAGAAAATGGTCTACCCAAATCAAAGAATGAAAATTAGACTTTTTCCTGATCGCAATTCCTATTTTTGCGAGTCGCATGAAAGGGTCAGGAATATGAAAAACGTATCCAAAAAAGTATCCAAAATGCTTCTTTTGTTGGCGAGCACTTCGCTAGTGGCGGTAAGTTGTAGTACCAATCCGCACAAAGCCGAAAAGATTGAAACCAATATGGATAAAAAAGACAACGTCAGTTCTGATTCCCAAATCGGAGTTAAAGACGGCAACATGGTTTTTCAGAGAAAAGTGGAGATTAAAGAAGAGCTTCGTCGCTTGCAAAATGATGTCTACAGCTTAGAGGACCGGGTTTACGGCAATCGCAACTACGGAAGCCTTGGTTTGTACGGGGTCTTGAAAAAATGCAAAGAAGATCTTGCTGACAAACGAAATGGCGGCGATGGAAAATTGACTTGGACTGAACCTTTGGAACGGGTCACAAATCGTGAAGATGATCTTAAATTAGGCTTGGACGAGAATGAAAAGTTGGTTGGTGTTACCGTCGAATTTCTGAAAGACCGTATTGATCGTTTTCGCGGTTACCGCAATGTTTTAGAAAAGCGCGAAGACGAATACACCGAAAAGATTTCTATTTGCAGGACTGAGCTTAAATCCCGCAAAGCTGATGAGAAATCTGGCGAGCGCTAGTGACACCTTGACTCCATTTGCTTGGCCCCTCTCTTGCACGAGAAGCTTTCGGGTAGCTTATCGCCGGGAGGGGTATATCGATGTTTCTTTTGGGGTTTTTGAATTTATTTTTCGGCATAACATTTCAAGCGACAGCACAAACGAAGCCTCCCAATGCTGAAATCATCAGCGTGAACCTAAAGGGGTCGGGTTGTGATCTGGCTTCGGCGGCGGTTAGCATTTCGCCAGATCTTCAGGATCTTTCGATTTTGTTTGATAATATGGTTCTTGAGGCCAAGCCTTCAATGGTCAATCCCAAAAACTTAATCGCAGCCAAGCAGTGCACAGTGAATATTGAAATGGGCGTACCGGCTGGTTGGCAATTTGCCTTGGTTTCGGTTGATTACCGAGGTTTTGCATCAGTTCCTAAAGGGGCAACCGCCTTTCAAAGATTTGTGTATAATGCACCGATGATGCCGATAGTGTCCTTACGCGAAGCTAGATTCGTGGGTCCCTACACTGGAAATTTTATCTTTCAAGCCAATCAAAAAGCAACCCGACTAGCATGGACCCCGTGCAGCCAATCCAAGGTCAGTTTGGCAATGACCGCATCCGTGGGCATTGCCTATAGCCTTCGCAACAGGTACCCCGAAGCTATGGTCAGTTTGGATTCTCAAGATCTTAGTTTTAAGCAGACTTTCCAGGTCCAATGGCAGCAGTGTTCGCGCAACTAGTTGATTAATACAAAAACTAAGGCTACTTGATCCTCATTAAAGGAGTTCACATGAAAGAACTAATGATGATCGGTATTTGCAGTCTAGTATGGGGTTGTTGTTCTTTTTCTAATGCCCTTTCTAAGTCGGCGGTAGCTCCTATTGCGGAAAAAATAATAGAATTAAAGCAAGATTTCACGCCATTGGTAAAAGATGAAATGGCTGATCTTTGGGTGCCGATTCCAATGGAACTGAAGGGCTATCAAGTTGTGGTCTCTCAGAAATTTACTGGGAACGCGGACAGTATCGAGGTTGAAAAAGTTGGCTCCGTAACTGGCTCTGTAACTATGCTGCATGCGACCTGGAAGAAGGCGGTCAATCCTGAGTTGCATGTTGTAAGCATACTAAAGATTGCCGAGTATCGAGGCCTCAGCCCAAACAATTCGCCAGAGAATGACCCAGCGAATATCGCCCCGTATTTGAAGGCCACCGAGCATATCCAAACAGATGGAATTGTCAGTGAAACTGCCAAAAAAATTGTCGGAAAAATAAAAGATCCAGATCAAAAGGCATTGGCTATTTACAATTGGATTGTCGAGAACTCGACCCGAGACCCGCAGGTCCGTGGCTGCGGTTTAGGCGATGTCAAAGCAACTTTGACCGTGAACAACTTAAGCGGCAAGTGCGCGGATCTAAATTCGCTTTTTGTTGGTTTAGCCAGAGCGGCAAAAATTCCAGCAAGAGAAGTCTTCGGTATCAGGGTCAACACTTCAACTGAATTCCCTTCGCTGGGAAAGCTTGGTGAGGTCACAAAGGGCCAACATTGCCGGGCCGAATACTATTCGACCAAACAGAAGGCTTGGATACCAGTGGATCCAGCTGATGTTCGCAAAGCCATTTTAGAAGAAAAATTAGCCTTAGACGACCCAAAAATTAAAATTCTTCGTGCTAAGTTTTTTGGTTATTGGGAAGGCAATTGGGCTGTGTTCAATTTCGGCCGAGACTTCAAAATTCCAAACAAAGACAGTTTTATTTCAGTCAACTATTTTATGTATCCGCTGCTGACCAGCCCATCCCTTTCCCCGGATGGTAAAGATCCCAAAGAAGTCAGCTACACTATTACCAGCAACGTACTGACCGCAAAAGCTAACTAAAAACAAAAACATTTTCACTATTGGCATTAGAACTATATCAAATGCTTCGTTGTTTTTGTTAACGGATCTAATCAAGTGTGATCGCCGGCGTCGGGGGCTTCTTTTTAGTGGCCAATTGCTGACAGAAAGTCTTTGGGGCTTACAATTTTGACATGGCCATAATGTTGCAATGGCAACACGTGTTTCTTGTCTCCAGAAACCAAATAACGAGCGTTCCCCACGACGGCCGTTTCAACAATGATGTCGTCATCAGGATCTGCTGCAATGACCTTGAGTTCGCCTGGGGGTTCGTAAACATCAGCAACCTGAATAATACGGCTGCGGAGACGTTTAACATCTTTTGATGATAGTTCAAATTTCGACTCCAGAACTCTGGTGACTTCATCGAGGATAGCGCTCGATGTAATGACAACAAACTTTTTATCAAGCGCAAGTTGGACTATTTTTCCAGGGGCACCGCCAAAGATGATCCCGCTTATCCAAACGTTTGTGTCAAGACAGGCTCGAATCATTAGCGACGACGGCTTTCGTGGATGATTGTATCGACATCACTTGTTTTGATTCCCTTACGTTTGGCTGTTTTCCTTGCTTTCGTTCTAACAGTAGCAAGCGCCCTGCTTGCAAGGTACTGCCGAAAGGCTTCCCTGATGACCTCTGATACACTCCTGCGTTCCTCTTTGGCGATCTGTGCCATCTCATCTTGCATGTCTGGCGGGAGGCTTATTGATACGACCTTGGCTTGTCTCATTTTTGGACTCCTGATTTTGGTTAATAACGTTATTACACTTAATAACATAGCATAGTTGGCGACTGAGTTAAATAGCCAACTTTGGAATTTTCCCGTATCTCGATTATGAGGACAGATAAGATTTAGGAGCGAAAAGTTAGGATTGGTAAGTTATCACTATTAAAAAGGAGGTCGTCATGCGAATGATTTATATAGTAGGCTTAAAAAAAGCTATTACCTTGGTTGTTGCCACTAAAAGTCTTAATTAAAGCTGTTAGTATATGTTGTCGATACTTAGTATGTGTATTATAATAGGTTTAAATAGATCCGTTATTGATATTTTTAAAGATAAAAGCTTTAAAGGAAGCCCTTATGAAAAGTATAAAAAACACGTCCGAATTAGAGACCATTTTAGGCGAAAATATTAAAAAACTTCGCTTACAAAAAGGACTGCATCAGCAAACTTTAAGCGACCAAGCTGGCATAAGCGTGAGTGCTCTTAAGAATCTTGAAAATGGAGTGGGAGCCTCCGTGAAAACATTAATCCGAGTCATTCGAGCATTGGACCGAGAAGACTGGATTGAAGCTGTCGCACCTATTGCCAGCATTAATCCCCTACACATGGTTCAAAATAAGTCCGACAGACAACGCGCACCAAGAAGGGCTCATGGCAAAAAGGAAGAAAAATAAATCGTACAAAAAAGTAGATCGCATTGAGGTTTTCCTATGGGAACAGTTCGTGGGTGCGGTTGCACTTGACCCCAAGCGGGGCTACTACGTTTTTGCTTATGATAGGCAGTTTGGCAAAAGTGGTATTGAGGTTTCGCCTTTGCACATGCCACTTAATGACTCTGAAACTCTCTACCTTTTTACTGATTTACCAGAGTTAACGTACAAGCGATTGCCAGCGATGTTGGCCGATGCGTTGCCCGATGATTTTGGCAATGCCTTGATTAATCGCTATATGGCCGACAAAGGTATTTCGGCCTCACAAATCACAGCGCTTGATCGTCTTGCCTATATGGGCAAGCGTTCTATGGGAGCACTAGAGTTTAAACCCACGCGAGGACCCAAAACAGAAAAGCCCGCGGCACTAGAAATGAATAGTCTCGTGACTGAGGCTCGAAAGATGGTCAAAGGAAACTTCGATGGTGACGACCAAATGAGTGCTGCGCTCAGGAGCATCATTGAGGTTGGCACATCGGCCGGAGGCGCGCGAGCTAAAGCAGTTATTGCTTGGAATAGTAAGACAAACGAGATCTGCTCTGGCCAAGTCGAAGCCCCGGAGGGTTTTGAACATTGGCTCCTTAAGTTTGATGGAATGAACAAAGCTGATCAACAACTTGGAACTTCGCAGGATTATGGCCGCACAGAGTATGCCTATTATTTGATGGCCAAAAAAGCTGGAATCACAATGTCAGAGTGCAGACTTCTTGAGGAAAATGGTCGCGCTCACTTTATGACAAAACGCTTTGATCGTAAGAGTGGGCATATTAAGCATCACATGCAAACCCTGTGCGCCATGAACCATGTTGATTACAAATTGAAGGGAACGAACAGTTACGAGCAATTTTTCATGACTATTCGAGAACTTTCTCTTGGTCATGAAGCCGAGGTCGAAGCCTTTAGACGAATGGTCTTCAATGTGATGGCACAAAACTGCGATGATCACACAAAAAACTTTTCATTTCTACTGCGTCATGCTGGAGCATGGGAGTTAGCCCCAGCATATGACGTAACCTTTGCACACGACCCGAATAGCGAATGGATTAATCAACACCTCATGTCCGTTAATGGCAAATTCAAAAATTTCACTAAAAATGATTTGCAGGAAGTTGCAGATAGATTTGGTGTCGGTGAAGCGCCCTCCATCATTGATGAAGTGAGAAACGCGATTAAGAAATGGCCTTCATTTGCTGAAAAAGCCGGCGTTGATGAAAACGAAGTAGATCGTATTAAAAAACTGCATCTGCTATTCGAATAAAATGAAAAGAGACTCTATGCAGGAATCTGTTTGGTGAATTCAGCTGGCCATCAGCGAATTACCGCCAAAAAACCCACCAAATAAAAAATTCTATTAAAACTAAGTAACCAACATGGGGGATCGAATCCCGGTATGCCTTACCCCCAGAGCTAACGCGCAAGCAGAAATGTCAGAGGGCCGATCTACAGCTGCGCGTTTATCAAGATATGCTTCGCTCTTTTTAGGTGCAGGGAGTACTCGCCGAAAAGCCAAGATTTGTGGTCTTAGTCACAAATCCGTAAAGAGCTAGGACAGTTCTTAACAAGAGTTCTAAGACCTTGTTCTGATGAGACGGAATCCAATGAAAGGGAAGGAATCCTCAGGGTTTCTATGTTTGCGATGAGAAGATCGCAAGTACATCGTCGAAGGTCCCGACATTCGGAATATGAAACATTTCAATTAATCTACATATACGAACACATGGAGGTGTCGAATATGGCATCTAGCTATTTTGAAAAAGAAGCTGAGCTCGTACAAAACTGATGGCGGTTATGTGAAGAACGTGAGTGGCGATTTGCTGATTGAAATTCTATCGGCTTGGGAGTCTTGGACAGGGCCTGTGCGCGGGTTTTACTCAAGCCTTGGGATTAACGGCAAGAGCGGGTGCAGGTGACGTACAAGTAGTTGAACCCCCAGACGCAATTAAAACGGCACTGGTGCGATGGAATAGTGTCAAGATTGATTTAAAGGAGCTGGCAAGACTACGTTGGATCAAGAACCTGACAATTCCAAAAATATGCAATGCCCTGGGCTGGTCTCGGTCCGCCATTCAGGTGAGTATTCGAACTATGCGTAATAGCGGGATATCAAAGATGAATTTGGAAGAATTTAAAAAAATTATCGTCCAAAACGCGATAAATCAGGAAATCGAAAAACTGATCAAGGAACAGAAGAATTTCAAGCTCAATCTCATTAGCTACGAATTCAGAAAGAAGATAATATGTTAATACCAATCAAGTTTTTATCTTGGATTTTAGGAATCGTATTTACTTTAGGATTGGTCGATTCATTTGCTCACCTGACTTATAAAATGGGTCAGGCGGCTATCTACGCGCACATACATGATCAAATTTCTTACAAGCGCTATAACCAATTAATTTGGCGCCAGCCAAAGAAATCTAGTAAAAAATATTATAATTGATTACTTGTCTGCACAAGCAAAACAGGATCGCTCGCTGTAAACTTTTTTGCGATTTTCCATAGCAAGCTTAAGACCAGTTTTAAGTTCTTCAGATTTTTTGGCGTTCCACAAATTCAAATAGATTTCTTTCGGCGTTGCGCCTTTGAAAATTGCTTTTGGAATATTATTGTTGTGTTCAGTGAAGTAAAAATTAATTTTATTGTCAATATCAGATTTTGAAAGCAATTCTTCGGTGTTGAGAAAATTTGATTTCAGGCTTCGAAAAAGTGATTCCGCTATAGAGTTTGAAAAATGAATATCAACTCTTGCAATCAATCGTCTCATGCTTTTTGAAGTTGTGAAGTTTAGAACTCTTGTATTATCATTCTCTGGGCCACCATCCATAATCACTTTTGTTTCTGTCAAACTCCCCAAGTCAATTGCATGTGATTTTGCTCTTTCAAGAAGGTCAACTGTTGAAAGGCCGCTGATTTGTGAGGTTACTTTCCATGCAATCACATATCGAGAGAAGTTGTCGTACACAATTTGTATGTAAACGATCTCGTTTTCGATAGTTTTTACTTCGGTGACGTTGATGTGCCACATTTCATTTGGCATTTTAGCTCGAATCCCAACTCGTTCGATGGTTTCTATTTTTCTGTGTCGGGGCCGCAACCAACCGAAGATCCGAATATATTTATACCAGCTATCAATTGAACAGAATAAATAATTTTCTCGCTGGGCTAGCAAACAAAGCGAATGAATCGTGACATGGGAATATTTTTTCGATGTCACAAGACGTTTCATCGTGTTGATTTCATTAGCTGTTAACTGTTGCGGCCTTCGTTGATCGCAAAATCCAACTTCATTTTGACAAAAGAAAAATTCCGAAAGCCACTGTCCGTAGATTTTTTTCGAAAGACCAATTGCTTTTAAGCAATCGCCAATTCTATTTAGCTTTCCTGCTACTTGGATAGCTGCGACAATTTTTTTTCTTTGAGGCCGGAAAATTGCTTTGCCAGAGTTAAATCCATGTCGATAGATGTGGCGAACTCTTTGAACCAAACTCAACAATGCTTGTTGTTGGTCTATTTTACTTTGCAATTTTTTGATTCGTTCTGATTCAACAAAATCATGAGAGCTTAATTTTATTTTTCTAGACTTCTTAATCCAATAAAGTGCTGTCGTTCTTGGAATTTCGAGCTCGGGATAGTAGTAGGGATTATTAGACTTTGCTACCTCCAGCTTTATTGAATCGGGATAATGCCTGTAACATTGCGCAGCTCCCATTTGCGTCTCCAACTCTTCAATTCGTCAACTGACGAAAATTCGACACTTTTTGCTGAAGAATACAGAAATACAAGTAAATTCAGTTATTTAACCAACCGACATGCGTAAATTACTGGGTTCGAATCTCTCCCTCTCCGTCAGACAGGACTAAGGCCCATAACCAATATATGAGGTTTAGAAACGCTAGTTAAAGCCGATAAAGTAATTATAGAAGATATGGCAGATAGTACAGATATAAGCTATACTGAGCCAGTAGGAGGTAATATGTCCAAATTACTGATGAACCAAGCTGAGGAGAAGAAGGTGCAAAGCCTATTGCTCCTCCTAAAAGGTGCGGAGAAACAACCCAAGGAAACGGTCGAAATCCTCAAGTCTTCCGTTCATGAACTTGTGGGTTTGGTGGAACTTTTATTAAGCAAAAAACCAATTGTTTTAGAGGAAGATCTTTCTCCAACAGAGGCAGGAGAAATCGCTGGGATATCTCGCACGTCGGTGATGAATATGCTGAAAATTGGAAGGCTTAAGGGTTATGAAGTTGGAACTCATTGGAGGGTAACAAAAGACTCCGTACTTAAATACCTCGAAGATCGTGAGAGTATGATGCAAATGATGGGTGAGATGGATAAAGCAGGATTTGGTCTTGATTGATGGAAAAGATCGTCATTGATGCAAACGTTCTTTATTCAAATACTCTTCGCAGTTTATTTTTATGGCTCATGTGGCGCGGGGAATGCGCAACTGTATGGACGAAAGAAATTTGGGAAGAGGTTTTTAGAAATTACTCAAAGGACTCGGAAAAAGAAAAGATATTTCGGACTCAGATTGAAAATAATGTGTTTGTGAAGTTTCACAGTTGCATGTGTATTTTAGAATCTGATTTTAGCCCCGCCGGATTGCCCGACTTGAATGATGAGCATGTTCTTGCATTGGCGCGACAAGAGCGCGCCGCCCTCATAGTGACATTCAACCTAAGAGATTTCCCAGAGGAGAAGCTAAAGTCATATGGAATAAAGAGCAGTCATCCCGATTCTTACTTATGCGCCCTTTTGCAACGAAGTGGTGATGCCGTGAAAGAATCTATAGCTTATCAAATGAAGGCCAATCATTTGACGAAGCCGAAAAAGAATATGTATTTCGAAAGCTTGAAAAAATCAGGAGTAACAGAGTTTTCAAAAATGCTCGAAGGCATGGATCATTCTGGAAATCTGTTTCCCGAGGTTTGGACTTAAAGTAAATAGAGATTGAGCGCCAACAACACGTATGAACGCTCTCTCAGAATAAAATAAACAATCAGTCTCTCTACCATTACCAGCCGAGCTGCTGCGAGAACGATACCCTGCGATGCTAAGTTGCCAACGGGGATCTATTTTTTTCGTTGTTGATCGTCGCGGATTCTAGATAGCGAAAATTTTTCGAACTCTGCCGCTAAAAATAGGTTTTCGCTCATGAGGCGATAGAATTGATCGTAACCAATTTCTAACAATATAGTTTCGGTTTCTGAGGTCACAGTGGCGGTTCTTAGTCCTTGGCTTAGTAAAAGTGCGACTTCGCCAAAGCAATCTCCTTGGCTCAGTTTGCGGATCTCTTTGCCACTTTGCGATACCTTTAAGCTGCCTTGAACCACTATATAGCAAAATCGACCCAGTTCCCCCTCGCGAATGACAATGGAGCTAGCACCAATAGTTTTTAGTGTGCCCGCAGAGATCAAAGCATCGAAGCAGTCGTTGGGCAGTTCTTTAAAAACCGATGACTTCAGTAAAGCATGAATCAACCAAAATCGCTTTTGAATCAACTGTGCTTTGTCACGTTTGATCAGGCCATCAAAAACCTCAGCGACATAGGGGAAGCGAAGAATCAAACTTTCACGATCGGTAACAATATCCGCCGAGCGTGGCGCACCTAAGAAAAAGCCAATTTCCCCAAACACGCTGCCAGCGCTGAGCACCGCAATTTTTTTCGACTGTCCGATGATATCTTTAACAAAAATCGAAGCCTGCCCGCGTAGCAGAACAAAAAGACTTCTTTGCAACTGATTCTGCTCACAAATTTTTGTTTTGGCGGGCGTTTCAATAACTTTCATTTGTTGCAAAAATAGCGCAAAGATCGCTGGGTCCAGCGAGCGAAAAAATGGAATTTCTTTTAGCTCAAGATCGACTCTGATTTCTGCAGCTTCTTTGTCGCCAAATAGATTGGTAACTTTGGCCAAAAAGTTGTCCAGGAATTCGTCGCTTAAGCTAGTTGCGGCGGATTCTGTTTGCAGAAAATAGGAATGAAAACTTGGGTTTGAAATTAGTTTTTCTTGAGTCAAAAAATAAAGAAGTTTTTTTAGCGAATCAAAAGAAACGAGAGCTCCTTTTTTAAGAAAGAACTGAACCACCTCTGTAATCGAAAATTGACGTGACAATAGTTCTAGAATTTCGATATCCATTGGCGCCAACGGGAATAATCGTTTGTCCATTAGACTGTGAATTGCCCCGGACAGGCGAAGCTGATTAAGGTTCAAGGAACTTAAAATAACTTTTTCATTTTCAAGCTTCAAACCATGGCCCCCGAAATTCATTTTTCATTGAGGGCTAATAGATGTAAATCAAATTCTAGAGGTGCTCAGGACCTGCTTGATGATTTTTTCATTAAAGCCCAGTAGACAAATGCCGAAACAAAAAATCCAATGAACCAAGCATAGTGGTAAAGACCCACCAAATGACGGAGTGATCCGTTTTTGTCGAGCCAGCCAATTTCGGCCAAAAATCCAGGTGCATTTGGTAAAACCCCGATCAAAAAGGCGATAACCGCGTTGGTATTGACTCCATTTGTAAACCAATACTGGCCGTCAGCACTATACAGGTCCGCCAATTTAAGCTCTTTCTTTCGAATTAAGAAGTAGTCAGCAATCATAATTCCGCCGATAGGACCCAACAGACTTGAGTAAGCAATTAGCCATTTGAAAATGTAGCCCTGTGGATCGGCAATGAGTTTCCATGGAAAGATCAGAATTCCAATGACCCCTGTGATATAGCCGCCGACCCGAAAACTAATCTTTTGCGGACTCAAATTTGAAAAGTCATTTGCCGGACTAACAATATTGGCGGCGATATTTGTCGCAAGGGTAGAAATGGCAACCGCGGTCATTGCCAAAGTTACCAAAATTTTAGAATCAAACTTTCCGGCCAAAATAACCGGATCCCAGATGGTTTGTCCAAAGACGATAGTCGTTGCGCTGGTTACCGCAACACCCACAAAGGCAAATAAAGTCATTGAAGCCGGTAGTCCAATGGCCTGACCCCGGATCTGGGCTTTCTGTGATTTTGCATAGCGAGTAAAGTCGGGAATATTCAAAGATAACGTCGCCCAAAATCCAACCATGCCGGTTAAGGCGGGGAAAAAATAGGCCCAGAACTGATCGCTATTTGTGAACTTCGAAGGCTGATTTAGAATTGGCCCCAGCCCGTGAC
Organism: Streptomyces griseus; assembly: GCA_943330705.2. GTDB lineage: Bacteria > Bdellovibrionota > Bdellovibrionia > Bdellovibrionales > Bdellovibrionaceae > CALQIT02. Next base: position 15,944 of record CALQIT020000002.1, on the reverse strand, counting down.
TTGCGGAAATTGCCCACCAAAGCAGTGCCAGTGCTGCCACCGGCAAAAAGATAGCTTTGAAAACCAGAAGTTTTTTGATGCTGTCGACCCCCAGGTAAACAACATACATGTTCAATAACCAAAACGCGAAAAAAGTAATCGCTGGACCGGTTTCTAGGCCCCAAGAGGGCGGGAAAATCGCTGGTAGTCCTGCGATTTCGGGCAGCCAAACCTTACAAAGTTGAAAAATGGCAAAGCCACCAATCCAGGTTTGAATGCCGAACCAACCGCAAGCGACGATTGCCCTTAACAGCGCAGGTAAGTTCGCCCCGCGAATTCCAAAACTTGCTCGGGCAAAAACGGGAAAGGGAATTCCGTACTTTGTCCCGGCATGCCCATTTAAAAGCATGGGAACTAAAACAATACTGTTGCCAAGAAAGATGGTCAGAATGGCCTGCCACCAATTCATTCCGCCCTCGATCAAAGAACTTGCCAGCATGTAGGTGGGAATACACAAACTCATGCTGATCCACAGGGCTGCAAAGTTCCAGGTTTCCCAAGTGCGTTTCTCTAGTGGAACGGCGGCAAGATCTTCGTTGCTATAGCTCATGTTTTTATTTTCTCATTGGGTTATTGGGATGACTTGTCCACGGCAAATAAGGTTTATTGGTAGTTTGCGGGAGCATTGTGATGCAGTCCACTGGGCAAATAATGGCACACAAGTTACATCCGACACATTCTTTGTCGATGACTTCGTATTTTGTTTGGCCCGCACTTTTCGTCGCAGAAATGGATTGGTGTGAAGTGTCTTCGCAGGCGATATAACACAGGCCACATTGGATGCACTTGTCTTGCTCGATATGCGCAATAGTTTGAAAATTTAGATCCAGCTCATTCCAGTTGCGAATATTGCCAACGGCTTTGCCCATGAAATCTTCCAGGCGTTTATAACCCTTGCTGTCCATCCAGTTGCTAAGGCCATCGGTCATATCCGAGACAATTTTAAAGCCGTAGTGCATGGCTGCTGTGCAAACTTGGACCGAGCCACTGCCTAAAGAAATAAATTCGGCGGCGTCCTTCCAGTTTGAAATTCCGCCAATGCCGGAAATAGGCAGCCCGAAAGTCGCTGGGTCCCGCGCAATTTCGGCAACCATATTCAAAGCAATCGGTTTTACAGCAGGCCCGCAGTATCCGCCATGGGTTCCTTTGCCGCCGACCGTGGGTCGTGGCGCCATCAGGTCCAAATCCACAGAGGTGATTGAATTGATCGTGTTAATTAATGAAACGGCATCAGCACCACCGGCTTTGGCGGCCCGGGCAGGTCCTCGAATATCCGTAATATTCGGCGTCAGCTTAACAAACACCGGCATTCGCGTGTTGGCCTTACACCATCGGGTGACCATTTCGATATATTCTGGAACTTGGCCAATCGCCGAGCCCATACCCCGTTCGCTCATGCCATGGGGACAACCAAAATTTAACTCGACACCGTCGGCATTGGTTTCTTCGACGCGCTTAAGGATTTTTTTCCAACTCTCTTCGTTGCAGGGAACCATTAAAGAAACAATCATGGCCCGATCCGGCCAATCGCGTTTGACCTCTTTGATTTCTTGTAGATTCAATTCAAGTGGTCGATCTGTGATCAGTTCAATATTATTTAGGCCCATCATTTTTTGGCCCTTAATTTCAACTGCACCATAACGAGAAGACACGTTTACGACAGGTGGATCTTCGCCTAAAGTTTTCCAAACAACACCGCCCCAGCCGGCCTTGAAAGCTCGCTCGACATTATATTTCTTGTCAGTAGGGGGGGCCGAAGCCAGCCAAAATGGATTGGGTGATTTTACCCCTGCAATACGACAGCTTAGATCAGCCATTTGACTTACCCCCTAATTTTTTATGGATTGCAAGAGCCGCAAGTTTGCCCTGCTGAACTGAGGTCACGGTGAGGTCTTCGCCTAAAGCAATGCAATCACCACCAGCAAAAATGCCAGGCACAGAAGTTTCTAAATCCTGGTTCACCTGAATTTTTCCATCGCTGATTTTAACACCTAAAGAAAGGCTACTTTCTTTTTCAAGAGTCTGCCCAATTGCTTTGAAAATCTGGTCGGCTTTCAAAGTCAAAAACTGCCCGTTTCCAGACAGTTTTCCGTCTGGATTAAGTTGGGTATATTCTAACTTAATTTCTTGGGCCTTACCAGCTTGGCCGTTAATTTGAACCGGTTGCACCCACGTCTGAATCAAGACACCATTAGTTTGTGCAAGTTCCTGTTCGTGGTGCGTGGCACCCATTTGTGCAAAACCGCGGCGATAGGCAATCGTCACAAATTCTGCTCCCAATTTTTTCATTTGTATGGCGATATCAACCGCGGTATTTCCGCCGCCGATGACAACAATATGGCGACCAACTGCCAAGTCAGAAAAACTTCTACTTTGTCTAATTTTTTCAATATATTTGGCGGCGTCTAAGACACCACTAAGCTCTTCGCCGGGGACATTCAAAGCGTTGACCCCACCTAATCCCAGTCCGATGAAAACAGCTGCGAAGTTTTTTTGCAGTTCAGACAAACTGATGTTCTTACCCAAGATTGAATTGTTACGAACTTCGATTCCCCCGACACCCAAAATAAAATCCACTTCTTTTTGCGCAAAGCCATCAGTCATTTTATAGGGGGCAAGTCCGTATTCGTTTAAGCCTCCGGGTTTTTCACGGGCTTCAAAAATTGTAATTTGATAGCCAAGGGTTGCCAGCTTATGTGCACAAGAAAGACCTGCTGGTCCAGCGCCAACGACGGCTATTTTTTTTCCGTTTAAAGGTCCTTGTTTGAAGGGCTGTTCGCCTGTTTTAAAAAACTGATCTGTTGCAAATCTTTGCAGTAAACCTATGGCAACCGGCTGTTTTTCTGATTTTTCCCTGACACAGGCCTGTTGGCACAAGGTCTCTACGGGACAGGCTCTGGCACAAGTGCCACCCATAATATTGGCGCTAAGAATATCCATGGCAGCACCGCGAATATTTTCATTGGAAATCTTACGAATGAAACTTGGAATATCAATTGCGGTGGGACAAGCTTCTATGCATGGGGCATCATAGCAATAGTAGCAACGATTTGCTTCGACCTGCGCATTTTTCAGGTCAAACGGTTTATTGATATCACAGAAGACTTCGTCGTATTTCATTCACTTACCCCTTAGCTAATTCTGCAAAGGCTTGATCCATGATTTCCAACATGGAATGCACTTGATCTTTTTTAATTGAAATGGGGGGCGCAATACGAACGACATTTCCCATCAACCCACCTTTACCTAGTAAAAGGCCTTTGTCTTTGCAGATATCCATAAACCGAGCGGTTTCATCGCTGGCGTGGGTTTTAGTTTTCTGATCTTTAACTAGTTCAATTCCTAGTAATAGTCCGCGGCCTCGCACGTCACCCATGATTGGATACTTCTTCATCATTTGCGTAAGACCATCTGTAATTAGCTTGCCCATGTTTTTAGCGTTTTCAACCAGCTTGTCTTCTTTGATGATATCCATTGTTAGCTTGGCCTGCAGGGTCTGGTAGGGATCTCCCCCGAAAGTATTGAAATAAGATTTTCCCGCCATCTTTTCCGCAACCTCAGTTTTCATCAGTACCGCACCGATGGCAGCTCCGTTGCCAAAACCTTTGGCCATGGTTACGACATCAGCTTTGATCTCTAAGGATTTGGTCAATAGAAAGTCCTGTCCGCAGCGGCCAGCTCCGGTTTGCACTTCATCGCTGATGTATTTCCCGCCATAGTTGTGAACAATCTTTGCAACTAAATCAAAGTATTCTTTTTTCGGAGCAATAAAACCACCGACGCCCATTACCGGTTCTGCAACAAATGCGGCAATCTTACCGTGAGTAGAGGTTTGAATTGTGGTTTCAACATTTTTTGCACATTCAAATTCACAGCTTGTAGGTACTTTTCCAAAAGGACAGCGATAGCAGTAGGGTTCCATCGCTGAAGTGGTGTTGGCAACGGGTTGCGCGCGAAAGCGCCAAGTTCCATGGCCACAGCTGGCCAGTGCCGCCGATGTTCCACCATGATAAGAATGGCGAAGGTTAACAATCATTGTTTCGCCGGTGGCATGTCGGGCAGCCATAAAAGCTAGTTCGTTCGCTTCAGAACCCGAGTTTGTGAATGCCACACGATCAAGGCCTTCGGGTGCTTCTTCAAGCAAAGCTTCGGCGGCATCAATAATTTGCTCATTCAAATATAGGGTGCTGGTGTGCTGGATCATGTTTTTTTCCAGCAAATTTTTAATTCCGTCTTTTATCTTTGGATGATTGTGGCCCGCTGAAATACAAATAATTCCACCGATAGCATCCAAATAGCGTACTCCGTTTGAGTCCCAAACATATTCCCCTTCGGCTTTTACAATCTGGATAGGCTCTTTATGGTAAAGACCCGCCGTTGGCAGAAAATGTTTTTTTCGAAAGGCAATGAGCTCGTCGTTGCTGCGGAATTTATTTTGACCCATGTTTGGCCCCTTGTGCAGAAATAGCAAAGAACGTTTTTTTAAGCGTTGAAAGCTATGAATTTTAAGTAGTAGCAGTCCTAGCAGCGGCAGTTGAACAAATCTCTTCTGACGCGGCTGAGCCTTAGAGATCCGTTAGTGGGCTGTAGGTTTCTGGACGACGATCCCGGTAGAATTGCCAAAGGTCGCGGATTTCGCGGATTTCATCAAAGTTCAAATCAGCGACAACCATTTCATCTTTGTCCTTTGATGCTTTGGCAATAATTTGACCACGGGGATTTGCAAAATACGAGGTTCCGTAAAATTCACCGATATTCCAAGGGGCTTCTTTACCAACACGGTTGATCGCGCCAACAAAATATCCATTGGCCGCAGCATGCGCTGGCTGTTCGAGCTCCCATAAATACTGAGAAAGACCAGCCACCGTTGCTGAAGGATTGAAAATAATTTCCGCACCATTGATACCCAAAGCTCTGGCTCCTTCAGGAAAATGACGATCGTAACAAATATAAACGCCAACTTTACCATAGGCGGTATTGAAAACGGGATAGCCCAAATTGCCTGGTTTGAAAAAGAATTTCTCCCAGAATCCAGCGACCTGTGGAATATGATTTTTGCGATACTTGCCAAGGTATTTTCCGTCAGCATCAATAACCGCGGCCGTGTTATAGTAAACGCCAGTCATATGTTCTTCGTAGATCGGAACGACAATCACCATATTGTATTTTTTGGCGTATTCACACATTAGTTTGGTGGTTGGGCCGTCGGGAATAGCTTCGGCCAAGCCATACCATTTTTTATCTTGGGATGGACAGAAATAGGGTCCGGTAAAAATTTCTTGAAAACACAGCATCTGCACACCCATCTTGCCTGCCCTATCGATGTAGGGAAGATGGGCTTCGATCATTGCTTTGCGGTGTTCTTCACAGCTTGCGGCGGTGTCCAATTTATTTGCGACTTGAATTAAAGCTGACTTTACGATTCTAGACATGAGCTGCTCCTAATTTATTTCGTTTCAAATACTTTCCGAATCCTTTACCAACTAAAGCTTTGCCTTCATCAACAGCTACTGTTCCACGTAAAATGGTAGTGCGGCATTTGCCCTGGACTTTCCACCCCTCATAAAGGCTGTAGTCACAGTTCATGTGGTGAGTCTTAGCAGAAAGCGTATGCTGTTTCTTGGGATCAAAGATAACGATGTCAGCGTCGGTGCCGACGGCGATGGTGCCTTTGCGCGGGAACAGGCCGAATATTTTTGCCGGTGCGGTGGCGGTTAAATCTACAAACTTGTGCAGACTAATACGGTTTTTAAGAACACCTTCGGAAAACATCAGTTCCATTCGGTTTTCGACACCGGGTGCACCATTTGGAATTTTTGAAAAATCTTTTTCACCCATGCGTTTCTGATCCATGCAGAACGGGCAATGGTCCGTAGCGACAACCTCGATCAAATTTTGTTGGATTCCCATCCACAAAGCTTCTTGATCGGTTTTTTTGCGGATCGGAGGACTCATGACGTATTTTGAACCGGCAAAATCTTTTTCTTTATAGACCGAGTCATCCAGTAACAAATATTGCACGCAGGTTTCTAGAAATACCTTTTGATTGCGCATCGTCGCTTGGCGCACGCGATTGAGGGCATCTTCGCAAGTCAAATGAACAATATAAAGCGGGTGTCCGCCTTGATAGGCGATATCCAGTATGCGACCGGTGGCTTCGGCCTCACAAATGGGTGGTCTCGACAGTGGATGGTATTCGGGGCCCAAATTTCCTTGAGCTCGGTTCTCGGCTATCAGGGTATCAACGAGGTCGCCATTTTCGGCGTGGGTTGTGACCATGCCACCATGCTTTTTGACTTCTTTCATCAGGCCAATAATTTGTCGGTCGTCCAACATCAAAGCCCCTTTGTAGGCCATGAATGTTTTAAAAGAGGAAACCCCGCGCTCTTCGATCAGGGTCTGGACTTCTTTTTTTGTAGATTCATTAAAGTCGGTCACGGCCAAGTGAAAGGCGTAGTCACCAACAGCTTTGCCATCGGCCTTTTCGTGCCAGGCATTGAGGGCCGCCGTCATACTTTGCCCTTGGGACTGAATGGCAAAGTCGATAATTGTCGTTGTTCCCCCGTGCAATCCCGCCAGAGTTCCACTTTCGAAAGTGTCGCTGGAAAAAGTTCCCATAAATGGCAATTCCATATGGGTGTGGGCATCGATTCCGCCGGGCAATAAATAGCAGCCGTCAGCGTCGATGACCCGGTCTGCTTTCAGTTGCAGATTTTTGCCGATGGTATGAATTTGTTCACCCTCGATATAAACATCGGCCTCTTGAATATCAGAAGCCGTCACCACAGTCCCATTTTTAATAAGTAAAGTGCTCATTGTTAAATCCTCCGAGTATTTACCAGACGTTGGCGTCTGACATCCATCTTTGAGTAATTATTTTTTCTTCAGTGAAGAAATTTACAGAGGATGCACCATGTGCCTTGATGTCGCCAAAAAATGAATCCCGAGATCCTCCGAAGCTAAAAAAAGACATTGGTGCCGGAACGCCGATATTGATCCCAATCATAGTTGGGGCGATTTCACTGCAAAATTTGCGAGCGGCAGGACCACTCGAAGTGAAAAGGGTCGTGGTATTGGCAAACGAGCAGCGATTGATCCAGGAAATGGCCTCATCAAAAGTTTTCACTTTTGCGAGTAGAACGACAGGGCCAAAAATTTCTTCTTTCGCCACTCTCATTTTTTCACTGACCTCGCCAATGACACTTGGCTTTAGAAAGAATCCAGGCAAGTGGTCAACGTCTTTTCGACCGTCAACTAGAAGTTGAGCGCCCTCGTCGACCGCCGACTGAATAAGCCCTTTGATTCTTTCTTTGGATTCTTGCGAAATCACCGGACCCATTTGCACATTTGGATCCATGCCATTGCCGATGGAAACATCTGAGGCTGATTTTACCATTCGTTCTTTGACTTGTTTGTAGGTCTCATCGCCAACGCAAATGATAACTGAGCCAGCAAGGCAGCGTTCGCCGGCACAACCAATGACAGATTCTAAGGCTGTTGCAACGGATTTATCTATGGTTGCATCAGGTAAGACGACCATAAAGTTTTTTGCTCCGCCCAGTGCCTGTGCCCTTTTGCCAAGGGCTGAGGCTGTTGTATAAACGTATTTTGCAACAGGGGTTGAGCCAACGAAACAAACACCCTTAACGTCAGGATGTGTGCATAGGGCTGTGACGACTTCTTTCCCACCGTGCACTAGATTCATAACCCCTTTTGGCAAGCCCGTTTGCTCGATCAATTTAAAAATCAATTGCTGAGTCAGCGGCACTCTTTCGCTGGGCTTTAAAACAAAAGTATTTCCGGAAGCGATAGCAAAGGGCCAAAACCAAAAAGGCACCATGGCTGGAAAATTAAAGGGGGCGATGCCAGCAAAAACACCCATCGGTTGTTTCATGGTTACGCAGTCGATTCCGCGCGCGATGTCCTCTAGAAATTCGCCTTTTTGGAAAGTCGGCATTCCTGTGGCAGTTTCAACCATTTGAATTCCGCGCTTCACGCTGCCCCGGGCTTCAACTAAAGTTTTTCCGTGCTCTTGTGTGACTAAGCGGGCTAGTTCTTCGACATTGGCGTCCAAAAGAGTTTTTAGTTTGAAAAGATATTGAATGCGCTCGACGACTGGAACTAGTTTCCATTGTTGAAAAGCTTGATGTGCCGCTTTAACCGCAAGAGCAACATCGGCCTCAGTGCCCATCGGACAAGAATTAATTTCTTTGCCATCCGCAGGATTGATAATTGGCACCGAATTTTTTGCGCTGGAAGAAGCCCATTTTCCGTCGATATAGTCTTGAATCAAAATACACCCCTCATGATAAAACGCCTTAAAACCAGGCAGCCTAGCTGAGTTCACCCATCCCGGACAAATTAAACTTTATATGCTCCATAGGATTAATTCGCCGCGCCATACTACAGCAGGCAAACGTGGGTTGAATCTCAAAGACCTATTTCTTTAAATCCAACACCGACAGGTAGGCACTAAATGCCATTTCTCTTTATCTCTTCTGTTCCAAAGTGAAAAAGTAGAAATTTTGCACTTGGTTCCTCTTTTTTAAATTGAACTAAATGCCTAACATCGTCATCGATAATCTGGCCACTTGCTTTGACCTCAATGCCAATATTTTTTGATTCAAGTCGAAGCCAAAAATCGATTTCGGCTCCGCCCCTGGTTCTTAAAGAGTGCAGCGTTAAGTCTTTTCTCAGGGCAGATGCGGAATGAGTCAATTGTTGATAAACAATTTGTTCGCACAAAAGGCCTTTGCGATTTGTAGAAAGATCAAATGATTTTTCCAGATGTAATTCTGTGTATCATATTTACATATGTACCCATTTAGCAAATCAGGACACATTCTAGAACGATTTTTCGAAAAGTACGGAGTGTTGTTGCCCGGTCGAAGCAAAAAATAGATTTGATTTTTCAGAAGGTCTGATACCGCTCTGTCCTGATGCTGGTTTGGAGTCATCTATTAGCGAGTTGATGTTCATCCTCCACAAGCCCCAGCTGGCGGCTCCTGCGCCTAAAAGAGCGACGTCGATTCCAGAGTTGGTTCCCGGATAAGAACAATCGTGAACAGTTGCCCCAGAAGCGTCGGCGGTATCCTTGCAATCTCTTTGTGCAATTTTATTAATACCGAAAAAAAATGCTGCCCCACCAGCAAGCACCATGGCCCAATTCGCCGTCTGACTGGTCCGCGCAGCTTCATCCGTTCGGTCAAGCTGTTGTGGAGTTTGTCCTTTGCCTAATACAGGGCTTCCGAAGTCATCCACATTTTGCCCCATCGACAGCTGAGAAAGAGTGAGAGACCCAACTAGTACAAGGTAACGTAGAGTTTTCATTTTATGAACCTTCTCAGATGAATTGAAATTAGATATTAAATTCGAAGCTGCAAGGTCACAATTGAAACGAAAATAGATTTCAGGATACTGGCCTTAGGTCTTGCGGCAGTTGTAGACTCTTTAGTGAAAGCGCATTAAATTCCGACCCATGGCAAATTCAAAATATATTCACGGATTTTCAAAAAGTGAACAAAAACGTCTGATTGCTCAAGCTCATCTTTTGGAATCTAAGGTTTATGAAGGTTTGGATTATTCCGGTCGTCATAAACTTCTTGAGGTCGGCTGTGGTGTCGGTGCCCAAACAAAAATTTTATGCAGACGGTTTCCGCACCTATCTATCCATTCGGTGGATTTGTCTGAAGTTCAGCTGCATGCAGCGGCACAGTATTTGAAATCAGAAATCAAAAAAGGGCAGGTTCGTCTTTCGCAGCAAGATGCAATGGCGTTGAAGCTAGACGACGCTGGAACTTACGATTCAGCTTTTATTTGTTGGTTTTTCGAACACGTACCAGACCCACTGAAGGTTTTGAAAAATATTAAGAAACAACTTTCTCCGGGGGCGCGGATATACTGCAGCGAAGTTTTTAATCAGACCCTGTATTTGGAGCCCTATGCTCCCGCGTTTCAAGAGTATTGGGCCGAGTTCAATGATTTGCAGACTCGAATGAACGGTGATCCATTTGTCGGCGCGAAGCTAGGAAACCTATTACATAAAGCTGGCTACAAAAATATTCAGCTGGAAGTTCGGGACTATCTTTATGATTCCCGCAACCCTAAAGCTCGGGCCACTTATGTTGAGTACTTTCATCAGATTTTACTGAGTGGACAGGATGTTCTACTGCGAGAAGGCCGAGTTACTAAATCTTTGATTCAGAAAATGAAGGCAGAAACAAAAATTTTGAAGTCCGCAAAGGACGCAATTTTCTTCTATGCCTATATTCGTGCGACGGCCACGGTCGATTAACAAAGCCTACGGCGCTGGCTGATGAACAAAGCCTACGGCGCTGGCTGATTTACAAAGCCTACGGCACTGGCTGATTTACAAAGCCTACGGCACTGGCTGATTTACAAAGCCTACGGCTTTAGTTTTTTTCCGCAGAGCCCAGCAACACAATCATTTCTAATTTTTCGTCTTCGGTTAAAGATTGTAGATTTTGTTGTTTGTTGAGCTCGGCAATTGCGGCTTTCAAAACTAAGGTTTTGTTGGCGTCTTCGTTGGTTAAAAGATCTATGGCATCGTCTTTTGCCGCGATCATCAATTCTTTGTTGTAGCGCTCTTCATGGATGGTTGTGAAAAATAGAGAAAGCAAAGTTGCGGAAAGTGCAAGGTCGCCATCGTCACCGTGGTGTGGGGGATGGCCATGGTATGGGGGATGGCCATGGTATGGGGGACGGTGATGCCGAGGGTGAGCTTGAGCTGCACTCACTGCCACAAAAGTCGCAAGCAGAGTCAGGAATATTTTCATTTTCTACCTCCAAGTTATAGGTCAAATCCTATCGCGTGCGCAATCTAGCTGTTTTTATGAATCTTTTCAATAAGGAGTTGCTGTAATTTTGACGTCAAAATTACAGCCATTTTGTAAGTCTTTCACATTCACTTCTATTTGTTCTTTGGATCATCCTTCAGCTTGCACCGAGCTTAACTTTCATCGTGAGAAGGGGATCTCTGACTTTTGGCATAAATCTTGTATCCATAGATCAGGGGTTTTGCTGAAAAGAAATTAGCGAAAGACACCGCGAAAAGGCGTCGCAAGCGGGCAATAGCTAGAAAGTGAAGAAATGAAGGTAATTTTTAGTCAAAATCTGATTCAAGTTGCGGCCTGTCGGCTGCTGTTTTTCGTTCTGTTTATCAATGGACCGCTATTTGGTACTGCCTTGGCGCTGGAGCAATCTCGGGCGCAATCCCTGGAAAAATCACTAGAGCTTAGGCCTCAATTGCGATTTATCGATAAATTAAGTTCGCGGGACCTGGAGCGCACTGAAATCTTAGTTGGTCAGGTCATAGATCTGCTTCCATTGCCAATGCGCCTGCAGTTGCGGGAAAAGGGAATCAATATCGAATTTAGGAATTTACCGACTCATGTAAGTGGCAGTGCGGTTCGCCACACTCTTATTTTGAGCAAGGACATATTTATCGGGAGTTCTTCTCAGTCCGTCCAAATACGGCAGCAATGGTTAAAGAATTCGGTTCACCCTGACCTGCAGACACTAAAGAAAGCAATCTTGGCGCATGAATTGTCACATGTTTATGATCTTGCGGATCGCGATGTTGCCATCGCGCCAAGGGCCTCTGCCGATGAGCAGTTTCAACGGGCTGCTGGTTTTCGTTATTTTGGTTTTTTCGGTGATCTGTGGCTTCAGCGAGCTAATTTTTCACAATCGCGCAGCCCCGATATCTACGAATGGAAAAACCCGCAAGAAGCATTTGCCGTAAACATGGAATACTATCTTCTGGATTCACAGTTTAAGTGCCGTCGACCTACGGTCTATGCGGCATTGGAGCACAAATTTAATTTTCATAATCCATTTCCCAATGTTGCTTGTGAATTACATAGATCTGTATTGAACTCGAATGGGCTGATGACCACCCCATCCAGTCAGCTTTTCAATTTAGATCCCGCCCGGATATATCAGATTCACTACCTTTTTGCGTCTAAAGGCCGGGCGGTGATGAGTCGTTTCGGTCATGGAATGTTGCGCTTGATCGTTTGCGCGCCAGAGCGAAATGAAGTTGGGCCTGCCTGCTTGGAAGATTTAGCATATCATGTGGTCCTTACCTATCGGGCTGCGGTCGAAGATCTGAAGATCAATATCTTCAAGGGATTAGACGGACGCTACCCATCCCTTTATTTCTTTTTGCCGATGACGGCAGTGATGGACGAATATAACCGAAGAGAACTGCGTGACTTGATCAGTATTCCTTTGAAAATTAGCGAAGCAGAAAAGGCATCAATTTTACAGACGGCAGTAGAGCTTCATTGGACCTATAAAGGAAAGTACAAGTTTTTTTCAAATAATTGCGCTGACGAGGCACTGCAACATCTGCGCTTGGCCCTGCCTGCTCGGGCCGAGCTTGGGCGAATGGGGATAGCTCGTCCAGATAGCCTTTATCATAAATTTATTGAAACTGGATTTGCTGATGGTTCGGTTGTGAAGAGTCGGGCGTTCGCGTTAGAGAATGGCTATTTATTTTCTTCAAAGCGCACGGCTTACCAAGCTTATTTAAAGAATCTTTTAGAATCTGGCTGGATCGATAAAAATCTCAGCTTAGATGAATATTTGGAATCAACCTTAACCAGCAGGCAAAGGCATTTTGCAAAGGTCATGCAAATTATTGATAAAAGAGAAAAGCGCAAGTTAGTTGCCGCGATGTTTGGTCTAGAGGATGTGATTCTGCAAAATCAAAAAGCGTCCTTGCAGGCGTCGCAGATGCGTCAGGTCCTTGCTCTATTGAATGCACCGAACGGTTCTTTGACCGCAGTCGAAGAAAATGTTTTGCGTGTGGTTGCCCAAACTCGGTCGGTGATGGCGCAGCTAAACTCCCCAGCTTTATGGCTGCAGGGTCTTTCGGGTTATGGGATCCCCACAGACGCTGAGCTTCAATTTTCCGTGGCCGCAATTTTGGAAAGAATGAATTCACAGGTCGGTGATGTTCAAGACCTTGGAAAATTGCTTGAGCCTTTACAAAACTCAAAGGATATAGCGCTTGCGCAGGTGGTAAGTGACCATCAACTATTTTATAGTCAGCTGTTGCGGGAATTTCGCGGCAATAAGTAATCTTTACTGAATGGGCCCTGCAGCTGGGTCGACCACTTTTAGCCTGTATTATTTTTAGCTATTCATTTTCAGATGCTGCCAATGGCCGGAAAGCATGTATAAGATCCTTATGAAAAAGATCGTTCTTTCTATTTTTCTTCTATTCTCCAGTTCCGGTTATTGCTACCAATTGAAGGCCTTATATAAGGGTTCGTTCTATCAGAAGAATTTGTTGACGACCGATTTTAACGGTAAATTGCTTCAGGCCTTAGTCTATATCCCAAATAAAACAGCGAAGGCGATTTTGATTGTTAGCCCGACGATTGTTGGGGTCACCCCAATTGAATCCGTAAGCGCCAGGTATTTTTCTAAGAATGATTTTTTAGTTATTGTACCACTTCCATTTGAAAACGAGGTCAATAACCTGCATCCGAATGTCGATAATTTCGATATTGAATTTTTGCGGCCAGCGGAATTTGCTGTAAAATTTATTACGATCATTGACCAGTATCTGTCATTAGATAGCGAGCTACCTGTTTTTGCTTTAGGTGCTAGCCAAGGGGGTATTTACTCTTTGGTTATTGCATCCCATGTGCCCCGAGTGAAGGCGGCATGGATTGCCTCTACAGGGGGCGACTTGCCTTCGATTTATGCTTACTCGACTGCTTATAAAATTCGTCTGGCCAGAGCGCGCATGATGCAAGATCTGAATTTTGTTACTTCAGTGCAATACGAAGAATACCTGAGGCAAAAATTGCAGAACGATCCCCTTCAGCTGTGTTCCAGAGTTTACGGTAAACTTGTGCAAACCATCAGCTTAAAAGACAGCAAGGTACCAACAAAAAATCAGCTGGAATTAGCACACGCTTGCAAGCCGGATCAGCTCATCACGTTGAGCACAGGTCATTTGTTGGGCACCATGTCGATTCTTAATTACCGCGCAAATATTTTGCAATTTTTCAATGCGAACTTGTAGTTGTTCCAGCAGGAAGTTGGCGGACTACTGAATCAGCCAGGCCGGAAAAAACGTTCTGAAAACGTGCAGGGCTGGCGACTATCTTTGAGTGCTTCAGTTTGATAAAAACCCTAATAGTTATTGGCATTTAACGCAAAGCATTATAATCTTGATTTTGACTGCTGTACGAACTGTCTGTGGGCACAAACAACGTGGGGATGTCTCCAAGTGGGGCATCGTTTAGGGGGTGCCTGTATGGGTCTTCGGATCAATACCAATGTCGCTGCGATCTCAGCGCAAAAAGAGATCACTAAAACGAGTCGAGATTTAGAGAAGGTCGTGACGTCTTTGGCGTCGGGGTCGCAATTTGGTCACGGAGGCGGTCGGGCTGGGGATCACGCCATTGCCGAGGGGCTTCGTGGGCAAATCAAAGGCATGGAAGGAGCTACGAAAAATGCTGAAAGTGCGATTTCCTTTATTCAGGTCGCAGAGGGCGGGCTTAACGAGCAAAATAATATTCTAATTCGAATGCGTGAATTGGCGATTCAAGCAGCCAGCGATACGGTTGGTGATACGGAACGCGAAATGATTCACCAAGAGTTTTCTCAAATTGGGGCAGAGCTTGATCGAATTGCAAAGACGACCACTTTTGGCTCGGCAAAATTATTGAGCGGTGAAAATCGAGAATTCGAATTTCAAGTCGGCGCTAATAAGGGCGAGGAAAACGTAATCAAATATAGAAGCGATCAAAATACCACGGCCTCAGAGCTAAATATCGATAGCGCCAGGGTTGGTGATCGTTCTGACGCCCGGGACTCGTTAGATACAATCGACGAGGCCTTAACCAAAGTCAGTCGGGCCCGTGCAAGCTTTGGCGCCGTTCAAAGTCGACTAGAGTCCACGGTCAATAATGGTTACACACAAGTTGCAAATCTAACCGAGGCCCATTCGCGCTTAGCAGATACAGATGTGGCAAAGGCTGTCAGCGATATGTATCGCTTGCAGGTCATGCAGCAATATCAAGTTCAAGTCTTAGGCGAAGCCAATCGCTGGACGGGGCAAGCTCTAAAGCTGATCGGCTGACCCCGCTAGAGTCCTTTGTTTTTACTATGAGTGATGCCTAACCCGACCTGGGTCTAGGCCCCATCCGACCGAAGTCCAGGCTAAAACGAGGCAAACTAGACCTTGGTCGAAAATAAATTTTTTTCTAATTTACCCAGTCGATACATACACAAGACGCGCTGCGCCTAAAGGCAAGCTGGACCAAGGGCCTAAAGTTTCCTGGACCTTAGCCGAGAAGTTGTCTGAACACGTTGGGGAATCAAGAACAGAGTTTGTACGGCAGTCACCATACAAACTTCAAGCTCCTGATCAAGATCCGAGTGAGAGAGGCAGTCACCTCCCTCACTCGCGGTCGACCTCCAACCAAAGAAATTTGGGCAATTTAACATAGCAAACAATTCCGTTTGCTAGGAGGAAGGTAGTATGGGCTTAAGAATTAATACGAACATGTCGTCGGTTTCCGCACAGCGTGCGCTGGGAGTGCAACAAAAAAAGCAAGAGCATTCAGCTCAAGCATTAGCTTCAGGAAGTCGCATCGTTCAGGCTGCTGATGATGCCGCTGGTCTGGCAATATCAGAAGGTTTAAAAGCAAACATTCGCGGTATTGCGCAAGCTAGAAACAATGCTTTAAATGCGGGTTCGACCATTCAGGTATCAGAAGGCGGACTTAACGAAATCAATAATATTTTAATTCGATTGCGGGAGCTTGGCATTCAAGCAGCCAGCGATACGGTTGGTGATCGTGAAAGAGGCTTCCTTAATGCGGAGGTTAAACAGCTGACCGAGGAATCAGATCGAATTG
>CALQIT020000001.1 GCA_943330705.2 Streptomyces griseus | reverse complement strand
ATAAAGCGATGGAAAATACGGCGTGGAGAAATTTGGATTCCCTTCAGCGGAAATTTTATTTAAAGATTGGCTCATGGCACTGACCGCTAACAGCTTTTGAATATCGGCAAACCTATCCAAGTTCAAGCCAGAGTCTTCTTTTAATTTTTTGACGTCAGCATCTGTAGTTGGTTGAAAAACGAATCCCTTTGCAACCTCGAAGCGACAAGAAGTTCCCGGCTGGATTTTGGCATTTGTCGTTGCATACTTAGCCACGGTGACCAAGTGCTTCAGGCTGGCCTCAGCACTTTCTTCGGCTGGTGGTGCTGCTACTGAATACGCCACATTGCCCTCGACAATTCCATCAATTTCTGAAATCGTTTCGCAGCTTGAGTTCGGGCATTTACCCAAATAGTCGATGTTTCCATAAATTGGTCTGCCATCGATAACTACTAAATTGATGTCGCGCTCGGTTGCTTTTCGCACAATATTTGTAAATGGATTTGCGTCACTTAATGTAACTGCGATCAATGAACCCATTGCACCAACTGCAATTCGACCTACACCAGCTTCGCTTGGACTGATTTCCCAATGATTGATCATTTTTGCGGGATTTTCTGTGATCATTTGAAAAAGGTATTCGTCAGTAAAGATTGCCCTTAAGCCCTCGCTATTTTTGTCTTTATCGATATACTGAGCTGCTACTTTAACTTCTTCCAAAGGGCCTTTGGTGCCAGTCGGTAGCCAGTCAGAACCCAGGGCAATAATAACTCCCGGTCCATTTGGACCCCCGGCCTCATGGGCTGCTTTTATATCCAGAGTTTGTCCATACAAAATTAGATTTGAAAATGGTGACCAAACAAGGCCCATTTGATTTTTTGCCATTTCCCTTAGGTATTCCCTATCGATTCCCACACCATGGACAAAATTC
This sequence comes from Streptomyces griseus, assembly GCA_943330705.2. GTDB lineage: Bacteria > Bdellovibrionota > Bdellovibrionia > Bdellovibrionales > Bdellovibrionaceae > CALQIT02. Next base: position 182,791 of record CALQIT020000001.1, on the reverse strand, counting down.
ATAAATGGCTTATTTAAACCTAATAATTGAATGACTTCGTATTCACGGCGATTGTAGGAATCGGTCCGATTGCCCTCAGCTAAGTGGGCAATCACCGCCGATTTTCGCGCACTCGAAATATATTTTTTCTTACCTGCAATCCCTGGATGGACCCAATAGATGTATCTTACAAACTTAGGTGGTAGTGGTTTTTCTTTAGTCTCTGGGCAGTTTTTTAAAAGTAAAGCCTGGTCTTTTAGTATTGCCAGTCCCGCCGGTTCATTTACATTTTCCGCCGATACCTGCGATTTTAGGTCTGGACAATAGTCGCCGACAACCTGGGCCAAAGCTTGTTCGTAGGTTTTACCCGCTTTTATCAGGGGTCGTAGTGTTTGCCACACAAATACAAAGTCACCCGGAACGACAATATCCGTTGGCGCTTGGACAGCCGCTCTCGTTGAAACAAATGAACCAGCATCTTCAACCCGTTGTATGCCAAAATTATCTACGCAAGTTGATGGTCCCTGCAAATAAGTCGTGCCCACAACCATGGCTTGGATCTCGGACCAGCGAAAGGCTGCACACTCGATGGGTTTGCCAAACTGAATCCATGGGTTCATATTTTGACTAACTGATTTTGTATAGGAATCCCAATCGCGCCATTCGAAGCGGTTTTCAAATTGACCCTGAGCCAACCCCCAAACTGGAAGGTTATTTTGCTTGGTGTGATTGTGCAGATTAATAAGGCCCGGATAGATCACATCAAATTGGGGGTCAAAATCAGCAGAACCAGCAACAGAAATTTTATTTTTATTTGCAGAATTTTGTAGGACTACTACATTTGCATTAGTAAATTTTGTTTTTAAACCAGCAATTCCGTTTTTCGCAAGCCTTTCGATGGCCACAATCACGCGTCCCTGAATTTGAACGTAACCAAAAAAATAGGTGTTTTTATTACCTCCGGTTATATATTGACCCGGAATATTACCAACCAAGATCGTGTGCACAGGTGCACCAGCAGCCTGGGCCGGTGTACGATTTGATTTTAGTATTTGAAGTTTTTCAAGTTTAGAGACCGCTTCCAATTCAAAATTTGCAACGGTTGGGCCGTATCCTGAAATCGAGTCATCTAGACTGACCGAAGCGGGTCCACGGCCAAACTTAGCGGCCAAGTCATCAATGGCCTTTGGCCCAAGCTTGAGCATTGTAATATATTTCATGTCAACAGCTGTCCCGTTGACATCATTGGAATCTGGAACAGCTATGTATATTTTTGTAACCAATTCAAGTAGGCTTTTCCACGATTCTGTTACTTTTAGGTTTTGAAATCTTGCAACCACCTGCATGGGATCACTTTCAATAGTTGAAAGAATGTCGATGTTTCCTTTGGCGCGAATATACGAATTTCGTACAGTGACCAGTTCTGAAAAATGTTTTTTTTCTTCGTTGCTAGATTGAGAACTTGGTTGATTTCGAGTTAAATAGATTAAGGAATCTACAACTCGATTTGAAATGAAACGCATGAATGAAATACTGGAACCAACGTCATCCGAATTCATCGCGCCTACTGATTTTTGGTCTTTTTCCGTTTCAGTTCCTTGAATTGCTGGGCGCCTTAAAAGATTCACTTTTTCTTGTAAAGAATCAGCTAACTGATTCATCCGTACGTAGCCCTTAAGGGTATTTGCATCTTCCTTGCCAATCATAAATGAAACATTTTTAGAAAATGCAACTCGTTTTAATGTTCGATACAAGGATGTGATTTTTGCAAAGTCAGGATTTCCAGAAGAAAGGATTCGACCTGTTGCCTGCGCAAAGTGAGTTAAAAAATGGTGGCGAATATTCCCCACATCAGCCATTTGCTGTTGAATTGCTCGTGCGACACGAATCATTTCCCGGCTCGTGTTCAAAGGACTTAATTCTTTTTCTTGGGCGGGCGCACGATCAAACAGCGATTCTTGCCCAGTCTGTGATTGCAAATATGAAGACTGGTTGGTCTTAGGAGCTACGCACGATAGTAACAAAAATGAAATCGCTACGGCACAAAGTGCGCTATACAGAGTCATCCATGACTCCCTTCAATTCTATTGCAATAGCGACGGAGGTCTCTATTCCAGTTATGTGAGCATAATTGCAATTATGGGTACATAATAAGAATCAAAGATAGCCCTGTGGTTTTCAAGGCCAGCTGGACCTAATTCGATAGGATATCGGCTAGAGTGTCGGGGTTTCCATCAATCTGGACCTTCGTGTTTAGCCCAAGCAGTTTTAAAACCATAGGATAGACATCTACATTTTCAAAAGACTTTATTGCTAAATTTTTGCGAAAACTGGGGCCTTCTGCATAAAAGATTCCATGCATTTCAAGATCCTTATTATCCCAACCATGAGTTGCCTTATTTCTTAAAACAAAGGTTGCAGATTTTACCCGCTGGGGAACAATATAGTAAGGGGCAGCGGCAAGAATAACAATGTCACCAATTCGATCATTTGTAGAAAAATGTAGGTCTGGTGGAATTCGATTTTTTCTCAAGGCGGTAAAGCGATTGTCCCCTTTCAATTTTGCCAAGGTCGTATTTATTAGCTTTTGATCTTTGGGATCATTTGGATTTTTCACATGTAGCATTGTCATCGATCCGCTTTCAGAAATTGTAAATTCTGGAAGCTCATCTTTAATTGACTCGTCTAAAAATACTACTTTATTTGGATCAAGCTGCTTCATTCCGTGATCAGAAACAACGATCAAATTCACTGGCAATCCCGATTGAGTAATCCATTCACGCAGTTTACCCAATGAAGTATCAACTTCGTTAATTGCATCACGAACTTGATTCACATCTGCGCCGGTTGGCTCGGGCCCGTATTTATGACCTGCAGAATCCACGACACTAAAATATAAAGTTATAAAATGAGGGCGATTTCCTTCTGGCAACGAAAGCCATTCAATAACTTTAGAAACTCTTTTGTCGGCACTAGCTTTGTCTTCGTAGGGCAATACGTAGCTGGCTCGGAAGCCAGCGATTTCAGCTTCTGATCCAACCCAAAATACGGTGCCAGAACGCATTCCACTTTTTTCAGCCACAACCCAAAGAGGCTCTCCGCCGTACCAACTTCCATCGTTCACAGTTTGTCCATTATTCATTTGATATTTCGCTTGGCGAACAGGGTCCCAAAAGAAATTTCCAACGATCCCATGGTTTTCTGGATACAGTCCTGTTACTAAACTGTAGTGATTGGGAAAGGTTAAAGTTGGAAAACTTGGTTTCAAACTTTTGGCGTGAACTCCGTGATCAAAAATTTGTTTTAGATTGGTAGGTTGATACTTTGCTGTGTAGTCATGGCGATAGCCGTCAATCGAAACAAAAATTACATATGGTTTGGTATTTTGAACTGTATCATTAATCGGTAAATTTTTTGCACTTGGTCCTGGCAGATTTACGGAAACTAAACCCTTTTCAGGTCCATCTTTTTTGCCAGAACAAGAAATCGCCACCAATAGAAATGAAAGTAAAATTAATTTTAATGACTTCATTTAGAATCCCCCCTGGAAGACCAATTGAAGGAATCATATGCAATCCGGCGGAAAAACCCAAGTTTTCCCTTAAAAATAGAGATTTTTTACGCGTTTTTGCTGTTTCTACGGATATTTTCCAAAATTCTCGAACGCGTCTTAATACTTAATTTTATCTTCTTTAGCTTGCCACGCTGAAAATGCTTTTTGTGCCTCAAGGCGCATAATTTGCTCCATTGGGATTTTTCTTTCGTCATTTTTTTTGGGTATTTCGCTATAGATGAAATCATCATCGAAAGCTATTTGGGCTGCGTCCTTTTTTGTATTGGCAAAATATATTTTTGAAATCCTTGCCCAATAGATTGCAGCCAAACACATCGGGCAGGGCTCACAACTGGTGTAAATCTCAGCACCCGAAAGATCGAAGTTAGAAATATATTTACACGCGTTACGAATGGCTTCGACTTCGGCGTGTGCTGTTGGATCATTGCAGGCAGTAACTTGATTCCAACCTTCACCAACAATTTTTCCATCTTGCACGATGACCGCACCAAATGGGCCGCCATTGCCACTTGCTACATTAATCAATGAAAGTTCAATCGCTCGCTTCATAAAATCATTTTTATCCAACATTATATTCCTTCAGCGGCCGACGCTTCTTTTTTTGCAACAGAAGAAAATAGAAGCTCGCGATTTAATCGAGCAATATTCGAAAGACTTATTCCTTTTGGACAAGAAGCCGAGCATGTTCCGGTGCTTGTGCAAGCGCCAAAGCCTTCTGCATCCATTTGGGTTACCATTCTTTCGACTCGCTCCATTCTTTCTACTTTCCCTTGCGGCAGAAGCGCAAGATGCGAAACTTTTGCAGAAGTAAAAAGCATTGCCGAGGCGTTTTTACATGAAGCGACACACGCACCGCAGCCAATACAGGTTGCCGACTCAAACGCTGCATCTGCGTCAGGTTTTGCGATTAAAATGTTGTTTGCGTCCTGGGCGTTGCCGGTATCGACAGAAATGTAGCCACCCGATGTGATAATTCGATCAAAAGAAGACCGATCCACCATTAAATCAGTCACGCCTGGAAAAGCTTTGGCGCGAAAGGGTTCGATAGTAATTGTTTCGTTGTCTTCAAAGTTTCGCATGTGTAGCTGGCAAACCGTCGTGTTTTTCATTGGCCCATGTGCATTTCCGTTAATCATAAAACCGCAAGAGCCACAGATTCCTTCCCGGCAATCGTGATCGAATACAATCGGTGTTTCGCCTTTTTGGATAAGCCTTTCATTGACCACATCAAGCATTTCCAAAAATGAAGAATCGGACGAAATTCCAGGGGCATCATAATCAATAAATTGCCCAGAATCTGCTGGATTTTTTTGGCGCCAGACTTTCAATTTTAAATTCATATTTTTTGCATTTGTGCCGCTCATAGATGCTCCGATTATTTGTAGGATCGAGTTGCTAATTTAACTTCTTCAAATTTCAATGGTTCTTTATGTAAAGTCGGAGGCTTCCCAACCCCTTTAAATTCCCACGCAGCTACATGACAAAACTTTTCATCATCACGCAGGGCCTCGTTGTCTGAAGTCTGATATTCGTCTCGGAAATGACCGCCACAGGACTCTTTGCGCTCGAGGGCATCTAGGCACATAAGCTCGCCAAGCTCGATAAAATCAGCAACCCGGCCGGCTTTTTCTAATTCTGTATTTACAAAATTGGCCTCACCAGGGATTCTGACATTTTGCCAGAACTCATTTCGCAGTTTTGGAATTTCTTCCAGAGCATGCTTTAAGCCTTTTTCATTTCTCGACATCCCACAGTATTCCCACATAATTCGACCCAGCTCTTTATGGAAGCTGTCGACGGTTCTGTTGCCCTTAATTCCCATCAATTTTTCAATCTGTTGCTGACTGCTACTTTCTGCGAATTTAAATGCATCGTGAGTCGTTAAAAGTTTATCAATTTTTGTATTCGCTATATAGTTTCCGACGGTATGAGGAAGAACGAAAAATCCGTCAGCTAAGCCTTGCATTAATGCAGATGCCCCCAATCGATTTGCCCCATGGTCAGAAAAATTTGCTTCACCGGCGATAAATAGTCCAGGAATTGTTCCCATTAAATTATAGTCAACCCACAACCCCCCCATGGTATAGTGCGGGGCTGGATAGATCCGCATTGGGGTTTTATAGGGATTTTCTCCGGTTATTTTTTCGTACATTTCAAATAGATTTCCATATTTTTCAGCGATCGCATGTTTTCCAAGTCTGGCGATGGCGTCTCTAAAGTCTAAATAGACGGCCAAACCTGAAGGCCCGACCCCGCGTCCCTCGTCGACTCGGTACTTTGCTTGTCGGGAAGCAACATCCCTTGGGGCTAAGTTTCCAAAACTTGGATAGACTCGTTCCAGATAGTAATCACGTTCATCATCCGGAATTTGTGCAGGGCTTCGTTTGTCACCAGCAACTTTTGGAACCCAAACTCTGCCGTCATTACGTAGGGACTCTGACATCAAAGTCAGTTTGGATTGAATGTCACCGGCAACAGGAATACAGGTCGGATGAATTTGCGTAAAACAAGGATTGGCAAAAAGCGCCCCCTTTTTATGAGCCCGCCAAGAGGCCGTTACAGCACATGCCATTGCATTGGTCGACAAAAAGAAGACATTTGAATATCCGCCGGTGGCCAGAACAACAGCATCGGCCTCGTGGGACTCGATAGCACCGGTTCTTAAGTTTCTAACGATAATTCCTCGTGCCTTTCCATCAACAACTACTAAGTCCAACATTTCCCGGTGCTGGTAGAGGTCCACTTGTTTTCTATCCACTTGTCGCATCATTGCCGAGTAAGAGCCCAGTAAAAGTTGTTGCCCCGTTTGTCCTCGAGCATAGAAAGTTCGTGAAACCTGGGCGCCGCCAAATGAACGATTTGAAAGAAGTCCGCCGTATTCCCTAGCTAGGGGAACTCCGATGGCAACTGCATGATCAATAATTGATTTCGAGATTTCTGCTAGTCGATGAACATTTGCTTCCCGAGCCCGAAAGTCCCCGCCCTTAACAGTATCGTAAAACAGACGGTGTACGCTATCGCCATCGTTTTTGTAGTTCTTCGCGCCGTTTATTCCACCTTGAGCTGCCACCGAGTGTGCCCGACGGGGGCTTTCATGCACACAGAATGATTTGACATGATAACCAAGTTCGCCAAACGAAGCGGCAGCACTGGCTCCGGCCAACCCAGTTCCAACAACGATAATCGTATGCTTTCGCTTGTTTGCCGGATTAACCAGTTTCATGTTGAATTTAAAATTTTCCCATTTGTCTTCCATTGCACCGCTTGGAATTTTTGCATCAAGAATTATCGACATTTTTGTTTTCCCTAGTTGTTAATAAAGATGTAAATCGGCTGAGATAAAAAACCAGAAATAACTACACCGGCATAAATCCATCCTACTTTTTTAATTAGGCCCGCATATTTTTCGAGTGGAAATCCGAAGGATTGAAAGATAGAGCTAACTCCGTGGCTTAAATGAGCGCCCAACAGCAAAAGACTAACAACATACCAAGCGACGTATCCTGGTTGCTTAAAGATCTCTACCATCAGTTTATAAAGGTCTCTGACGTCTGTGTTTCCAACTTGATAAAATGTTCCGAATTTAAAGGTAATTAAGTGTGAAACTATAAAGAAAAGTACAATGGATCCCTGAAAAGCCATCGTCCGGGAAGCTAAACTAGAACCCTTTTCCCCATTTGGCGTCACTGCGTATCGTTTGCCGCCGCGAGCCGCGCGATTTTCAATAGTCAGTGAAATTGCACAAAAAATGTGAGCTAACAGTGCCGCAACAAGTATGGTTTCAATTAAATAGATGGAATAGCCACTAGTTAGTCCATGTCCATAGTTGTTGTAGGCCTCTTGACCGACAAAAATGAGCAAGTTCCCAGCCATGTGAGCAAAAACAAATCCAGCCCAAATGAGACCCGTAATTCCCATAATATATTTTTTGCCAATACTTGTTAAGGCGAATGGACGGGTGGCGGTTGCTGTAGCCATAACTGCTCCTCTGAAAATTTACTGCTTCGGTTATTGTGATCCACCGTTCTTTAACTGTCTAGGTTGGGTCTAGCTGAAGCGTCACGTTAGTCTAGACAAGATTTTCTTTTGCCTGAGTGGCTCTTTTGTCTGATATTACATAGGCTTGAATGGAGTGTTAATAATGAAAATTTTCGTCTGTGTAAAACAGGTTCCTGATACTGAAACGAAGATCAAAATCGCTGCTGATAACATCTCAATCGACACCTCTTCTGTTAAGTGGATCATGAATCCTTACGATGAATATGCGGTTGAGGAGGCCATTAAACAAAGAGACGCTAATCCAGGCGCTCAAGTCTGGCTTGTTACTTCGGGTCCGAAAAAGCGAGCCAGCGAGGTCCTGATAACCGGTCTAGCAATGGGTTGCGATGAAGGAATTATTATCGATTCGCCGGAAAACCTAGACCCCCTTACCACCGCAAAAGCCCTTGCCCAGGTTATCAAAGCAGAGGGCGGAGCAGATCTTATTTTTACCGGAAAGCTTGCAATTGATGATAATGCCGCCTCGGTGGGACAAATGGTGGCAGAACTATTGGCAATTCCGCACACAACGGTTGTAAGTAAACTAACCAACAAACCAGAATCCGTAATTTGCGAAAGAGAAGTCGAAGGCGGCGCCTGTGAAATCGTGCAAATGCAAAAGCCTGCCCTGATCGGAGCAAATAAGGGCCTGAACAAGCCTCGATATGCTAGCCTACCAGGAATTATGAAAGCAAAAAAGAAAGTGCTTAAAATAGTCGAATTCGCTTCGTTAGGAATTTCTAGCGCCGCTAAAATTAAGACACTGAGTCTTGAGCTTCCGCCTGATAAGCCTCCTGTGAAGCTTATGAGTGGCGAGCTTTCGCAACAAATTTCCAATCTTGTGACGGCTTTGCGTGACGAAGCTAAAGTCTTGTAGGGGTAAATAAATATATGGGTAAAATTCTTGTTGTTGCTGAAAATGTTAACGGCCGCTTAAAAAGAAGCGCTGCCGAGCTTTTAACTGCCGCAAAAAAGTCAGGCCACTTGGTAGTTGTCGCGGCTTTTGGCTCGAAAGCAGGGGATATTTCTGCGGAGCTCGCCAAATATGGTGCGCAAGAGGTCCACTTCTTTAAGTCGGCCGCTTTTGATAAATACAATCCAGAGCTTTTTTCAGGTGCGCTTTGTGATTTGATTAAGAACTCGCAGGCCACGATTGTTTTAGCTTCAGCAAGCAGTCTTGGACGTGATCTTTTTCCGCGTGTGGCGGCTCGGCTTGATGCTGGAATTATAAGTGATTGTACGGATATCAAATTTGAGGGCGACAACGTCGAAGTTAAGCGACCTATTTATGCAGCTAAGGTTTTTGCCAAGCTCAGTTTTGATAATTCTCCAATAAAAATTGTCCTTATGCGCGCCAATCAGCTGCCGGTTGAAGAATCCGCCGGACCCGCGCCGAAATCAACCGATGTGGTCTATGAAAAATCTGATCTTAAAACCTTGATCCAAGAAGTCGTTAAAGGAACCTCAGAAAAACTAGACTTAACCGAAGCTGCTATTATTGTTTCTGGCGGCCGCGGCTTGAAGGATGCAGTAAATTTTAAATATTTAAACGAGCTTGCTGATGTTCTTGGTGCCACCGTGGGGGCCTCCCGTGCTGTTGTCGATTTAGGCTGGGTTCCCCATGAAATGCAGGTTGGCCAAACAGGAAAAACAGTTGCCCCTAAACTTTATATTGCAGTTGGCATTTCGGGCGCGATTCAACATTTAGCAGGAATGAGCGGCAGTAAAGTTATTGTTGCAATAAATAGTGATGCCAATGCACCGATTTTCCAAAAGGCCACTTATGGAATCGTCGGTGATTTTGCCGAAGTTTTACCGAAATTAACGGCCGAGTTTAAAAAGGTATTGCAGTAAGCTGTGCGAGGACTATTCCAAGGATTCATTGTCTGGCTGATCTACCGAATTCTAGCTCTGACCTGGAAAATACACTTGGACGAACCAGAAGCGCTGCTTGAGGCCCTTCGGCAGAAGAAATCATTTATCCTTGCCCACTGGCACGGCGACGAAATTCCCTTGGTGCAATTTGCAGGACGTTATCGAATTGCAACCATTGTTTCCACCAGCAAAGACGGTGAAATGATGAATACTTTGTTCCATCTAATGGGTGGAAAAACGACCCGAGGCTCCTCAACCCGCGGAGCCGTAAATGCATTAAAGGGTTTAATTCGATTTTCAAAAGAAGGATTCAATTCAAGTTTTGCCGTCGACGGCCCAAAAGGTCCAATTCACCAAGTTAAACCTGGGGTCTTTGAGGTCAGTCGAGTTCTTTCTTCCTCTGGCGGTGGATCGATTTTTGTGGCCGGTGTTTACTGTGACCGTGCTTGGTATTTTCCTAGGTCTTGGAATAAGGCCTATCTGCCAAAACCATTCGCAAAAATTCGGATTGTTTGGCGTGGCCCTTTTGGCCCAATTCATAGGGACCAGGATCCTAGAAGTTCAGATTTAGCGAATTTGTTGGCAGAAGCGCTGCATAAGGCCAATGCCGAAGCGAGTAAAGAAATTGCTGCGCCCTAGGACAGGTGTTAGCCTTTCATCTGAACGCATGCTTACAAGGATGGAATCATGAAGTGTACTATTCTGATTTTATGTGTTGTTTTAATGACTTACACAGCTTTTTCTGAACCTGCTAAAAAAGAAACTTTGGCAACAGTTGGAACAAAGGCAATTACACTTGAAGACTTCAACAAGAAGTTCAACGAGATCAAAGGCCAGACAATTAATCCACCGACTAAAACCCAGTTGCTGGAGGATCTCATTCGCTATGAAATTGGCGTACAAGAGGCAGAAAAACGTAAGTTAGACGCTGATCCCGTTGTGCAAGAACGAATGAAACAAGAGCTATACAAGGCTTTACTTGAAAAAGAGCTTGGGCAAAAGGTACAAAAAATTGTCGTTTCCGATAAAGAGATGGAAGCCTTCTATAAAAAGAACCCTGAAACTCGATTTTCGCACATTCTGATCGAAGTTAAGCAGGCAGCTACCGTCGAACAACGAAATGAAGCTAAAAAAAGGGCCAATGAAATCTGGGAAGAGGTCAAAAAATCCAAACGACCTTTTGAAGAGCTCGTGCGTCTTTATACGGATGATTCACTTAGTAAACAAACTGGCGGCGATGTGGGATGGCAAAGCCGCGTTACCGTCATTCCGGCGGTCTATGAGAGTATTCTGGCAATGAAAGTCGGCGATATTCGCGGTTTAATAGAGACTCCGTTTGGATTTCATATTATTAAAGTCACAGGAAAACGGGCTTTTGAGAACGCCAACAAAAGACAACTACGAGCTTCTGTGTTTGATGAAAAAAGAAAAGATATTTTTAACGAATATTTTGAGACGTTGAAAAAATCCTACAAAATTCAAACCAACACAAAGTTAATCGAGTAACGAAGAGGTTGAATCTAAATGAGATCTCTAAGAAGCCCCGTCATTGCGGGGCTTTTTGTTTTTTTAACTAGCTGCACTTGGAACTCTGGTCGAGTTGCCAATCAGCCTGTCATGCAAGTTAATAATCAATCACTAAGTGCAAAAAAATTTGGTGTTCTTCTGGCTCGTCAATTAAAGGATTTTGATTCTCTAAACGCCAAGGACCCTACTAATATTAATCGAATAAAAGAATCAATTTTACGAAATTTTATTTTGCAAACCATAGTTGAAGAATATGCCAAGTCTAATGAAATCTCAGTAGATGACGTAGAATTAGAAAAAGAAATTAATCTCATTCGCTCTGGCTACCCCGATGACCTTTCTTTTCGTCGGGTCTTGGCTGAAGAAAATCTTTCACTGGTCGAATGGAAGGACGAGTTAAAAAAATCACTTTTAGAAAGAAAGCTTTTTAAAAAATTATCTGAAAAAATAGTATTGCCAAATAATGACGAACTCCTTCGTGCCTACCAAGAAAGTAAAGAAAAATTTCGTCACAAAGAAAGAATTTTTTTGCGACAAATCATCGTTGACGATCTAGGCAAAGCTGAAGCCATTCATGCCGAACTCAAAAAGAAGGATTTTGCTACTTTAGCAAAAAAGTATAGCGTTTCACCTGAGGCAAAAAATGGTGGCGTTGTCGGCTTAATAGAGCGTGGAACCGTTGATATCTTTGACAAGGCATTTTTGCTGGCACTAAATACAGTAAGCCAAGTTTTAGAAAGCCAATACGGGTTCCATATCTTTAAAGTGGAAAAAAAAGAACCTGCCGGAGTTGACAGTTTCGAACAGGTCAAGCAGCAGCTTTATCAGCAGATTCTAGCAAAAAAAGAACAAGCTGAATTTTCGGCGTGGCTTGATAAACAAATCCGGACCAATAAAATCTTAAGGAATAATGAATTAATTGAATCCATTTCAATTGAAACCAGAGGAGAACATTAGATGAAATCTAAATTTTCTATTTTAATCATAATGCTATGTTTGGCTTTTTCGATTTCTAGTTTTGCTGAACCCCAGGTAGTTGAAAAAATTGTAGCTATTGTTAATTCTGAAATAATTTCAGAGACAGATCTCAAGGCCTTCACAAAAAAGCTAGATAAAGCCGGATTGATCGACGACCTTTTGTTGTTTGGGAAAACTGCACAAGAAGTAAAAAAGGATCGTGCGGCAGAACTTAATTACATTATCTATGAAAAGATCTTGGAATCAGAAATTAAAAGGATGAATCTTTCGGTAACTTCTGAGCGTGTCGAGCAAGAAATTAAAGATATTGCCAAAAGAAATGGAGTTCCTAAGAATGAGCTTCTTTCTGCAATTAAATCCCAAGGCTTAACTGTTTCTGAATACCAAGACTTTATTAAAACTCGCGTCGAAAGACAGTCCCTGATCGAGGCCGAGATCACATCAAAAATTCGAGTTTCAGACGAAGACGTAATGGCATTTTACACGCGAAAAAATCCGACCTCAAATACAGCTTCCTACGAATACCAACTTGCCCACATCCTATTTAATCCAAAAAAGGGCGGAATTGAGTCTGCCAAAAAAAGAGCGGATGCAGTTCTTGCTAAAATTCGCCGCGGCGCGGCCTTTGAAGAAATGGCCCAGCAAAATAGCGAAGATCCAAATTTTACCAATGATGGTGTTCTAGGATCATTTAAAGCAGGTGATTTCTCGAAAGAATTCGATGAAGCACTAAAGGGACTTGGACCTGGAGAGGTTTCTCCGGTCACAGTTTCGAAAGCTGGATTTCATATTTTAAAAATATTACAAAAAAAGATTGTTGCTGACCCTAAATTCGAAGCGCAAAAAGAAAAACTACGGAATGAACTTTTTGAAAAATCTTTTCAAGGTCATTTTAAAAATTGGATTGAACAAAAAAAGGAAGATTCCTTTGTTCGAATTAATTTGTGAATTCTATTAAAAAAATAGTTATAACTACTGGTGATGTTGATGGAATCGGGCTTGAGGTCACTGCAAAGTCCCTGAGTCGGCTGCGTTCAACAAAGAATACGCAACTTATATATTTTCGCAGTTCTCAGGCGGCATCTAAAGATTTAAAGCGAATTCATCGCTCCCACGATGTTAAAAGTGTAAATACTTTAGACCAAGCCTTAACCTCGACCTTCGTAAATCGCCAGTTAATAGAAATTGTTTCCGATGAGTCACCTGCGAAGTGGGTTGAACAAACGGCAATCGCCTCAAAAAAAAGACAAATACATGCACTGGTTACAGCTCCTTTGTCTAAACAAGAAATTTTTAAGGCAGGAATGAAAGATATCGGTCACACGGATATTTTGAAGCGAATTTGTGCTTCGGACCATGCCTTTATGGGATTTATTGGGCGATATTTTAACCTTGTCTTGGCAAGTGGGCACTTGAGTATTTCAAACATTGAAGCCAGTTTAAAAAATCATGTTTTGCTGGCGGCGATTGAAGCTGGCGAGCAACTTTCTGGAATTCTGAAAATGAAAAAGAAACCGATGGCAGTACTTGGACTGAATCCACACGCTGGAGATGGTGGAATTATTGGTTCCTTTGATAAGGATGTTCTAGAGCCGCTCATTCAAAAAGAACGTATTCGGGGGGTAAAAATTGAGGGCCCCTTAGTTCCTGATGCGGCCTTTGGTAAACAGAACTGGAAAAAATACTCAGCCTATGTCGCCCTCTATCATGACCAGGGTTTAATTCCATTTAAAAGCTTCCACGGTTTTGAATCCGGCGTGCACCTTACTTTAGGTTTGCCCATTTTGCGAACTTCTGTAGATCATGGTACTGCTAAGGACATTTTTGGCAAAGACAAAGCCAATCCTAAATCTATGCTTCTGGCAATTAAATGGGGTATTCATTTAGCCCAACGAAGGGATATTTAAATATGTTTCAGCCTGTAATCTTTCGCGAGTACGATATCCGTGGTGTTTACAACCAGCAGTTTGATAAAGACTTTGCTTACCTTTTGGGTCGCGCCTACGCACAGTACATGTACCAAAAGCTTGGGAAGAAAAATCCCCTTATCACCCTTGGTTACGATGCAAGACTTTCTTGTCCAGAAATCAAAGAATCCCTATCGCGGGGGTTGCAGGACTCTGGGGTCAGAGTCCTATTTCTAGGCCTTGTGACTTCCCCAATCTCGTATTTCACCACCTTTGAAGTTCCAAACGTTGATGGTGCCTTTATGATAACAGGTAGTCACAATCCACCTGAATACAATGGCTTTAAAATCAGTGTTGGTAAAACCACAATTTACGGGGACGAAATTCAAGAACTATATCGTATCATTCAGCGCGGTGATTTTTTAAATGGAACGGGTTCTGAAGAAGAATTGGATATTTTTCCAAAGTATCTAGAGCGCTACAAAAAAGAGTTTGGCAGTTTTGGTGATTTAAAAGTTGTCTTTGATTGTGGCAACGGTGCCGCCGGCTGTATTACGCGCAGACTATGTGATGCAATTGGCTTGAAGGCGACTATTTTATTTGAACAGCCAGATGGCCGTTTTCCTAATCATCACCCTGATCCAACAGTTGAAAAAAATTTGGTCGACCTCGTAAATCAAGTTAAGAAAGAGGGGGCTGTTGTTGGAATTGGTTTCGATGGCGACTGTGATCGTATTGGTATTGTCGATCATACCGGAAAAATGATTTACGGTGACGAGCTGATGGTCCTTATTAGCCGCTCAGTATTAGAAAATAATCGGGGAAAGAAGATTATCGGTGACGTGAAGTGCTCGGACCGACTGTACGACGATATTCGAAAGCACGGCGGAGAACCCGTCATGTGGAAGACCGGACATTCCCTGATTAAAGAAAAAGTTAAGGTTGAAAATTCACCGTTTGGCGGTGAAATGTCGGGTCATGTTTTCTTTGCTGACAGAAATTACGGATACGACGATGCCCTCTATGCGGGCCTCAGGGTTTGTGAAATTATTGCAAAAAGTGGAAAAAATATTCCAGAACTTCTTGCGGGTCTTCCGCATGCATTCAATACCCCTGAAATTCGCGTTGATACCACTGAAGAAAAGAAGGTTTTAATCGTCGAAAAACTAAAAGAAAAATTTAACGATAAATCGGGAACCCACTATACTCTAAACTTACTGGATGGCGTGCGGGTTAGCTTCAAGGACGGGTGGGCCTTAGCCCGTGCTTCAAATACTCAGCCTGTTCTTGTTCTTAGATACGAAAGTACGACACAGGCGGGATTGGATAGAATTCGTACGCAATTTGAAGAAGTTGTTCATAAATTTCTTTAAATCAGCTCATAAATTTATTTGGAAAAGTTCATTAGAAATTTAGATAAAAAGAAGGCTGCAATTGGGCAGCCTTCTTTTTATCTAATATGGCTTAAAAATATGACTTAAAAAATTGATTCTTATAGTTATAGCCAACCACTTGATGTCAGCTATTTAAAAACTAAGAAAGTTTTCCAAGAACCAAGAATGCAATAACAAATGCAGTGATGACCAAAGACTCGATCAGCGCCAAAGAAAGAACAAAAGGAACAAACATTTGTCCTTGTGCTTGCGGATTGCGAGCAATTCCTTCCATCGTCGCAGCTGCAACTTTAGACTGACCTAGTGTTCCGCCAAGGGCAGCAAGGCCTAAACCCAAAAATGCACCCAATGCGCCTAATGCCTTCCAATCAGAAGTACCAGCTGCATGAGCTGTCTCCTGAGCAAGAGCCATAGAACCTGCCAAAAATACAAGAACTGCCGTCAACATAGATTTCGTACTCATTTTCATCGAATTACTCCTTGTTTAGTTTTAATTAAAGTTAAATTTTTTAATGTTCTTGATGAGCTGTTGCCAAAGCCACGTACACCATCGAAAGCAATGTAAATACAAAGGCTTGAACTAAAGCAACAATCAATCCCAAAAGATAAAATACAACAGGAACCCCAATCGGAACAAGGTCAGTAAAAACTCCGATGACGGTGTGATCACCTTTTAAGACATTGGCCAGTCGAAGACCTAAAGTAAGAGGCCTAAGAAGATTGGAAATAATCTCAATCGGTAGCATCAGGACAATCAAGTACCACACAGGTCCCAAAAAGTGCTTTAAATAGCCAATTCCCTGAACCTTTAGACCAATTATATTATATGCCAGAAACATAAACACACCCATTGCTAAGGTCGTGTTTAAATTCTCGGTTGCTGGGGCCATCCCAGGAAGCATACCAACTAAGTTATTTACCAGAGTAAAAGTAAATGCCGATGCAAAAAAAGGAACATAACTTCGTCCGTTATGGCCAATAACAGTATCAGCCAGGTCTGCAATAAACTCAGTTATCGTTTCTAAAATCCCTCGAAGAGAAAATTTCCCCACCGGCGTTATTGCCGTTTGCCCAATGCCCAGCGAAAACTTAGCTAAGGCACCAATGCCAACTAAACCAGTAGTCACAATGCCAGCGGTGGCAACATGTGCGTATTCGTGACCAACTCCAGGTATCAATGCGGTCCAAGTAAATGACATGCTCTCCTTCAATTTTCAGACTGTTTATTAGAAAACGTCTGAATTAGCGCCGACAACAAAATTGTTGGAATTAATGTTCCAAATCCTATTAAAACCCAAAGCCAATCAACAGATTGAGTTTTTAACAGGTAATAAAGTGCAGCAGCTAAAAGCGCGTATTTAATTACTATGAGGCTTAGTCCTAGGGCAACGAGTTTTTTCCGAATCAAGACCATAAAAATCCACGAAAAATAAATGAGATTAGCAGTGGTAAAAAGCGCCCCGATCGCGAAAGATAGTGCATTTTGCATTGTGTTAAAATAAGTGACTAGCACAAATCCCAATACCGTCGCAGCAATTTGTGTCCAATTTATCCAACGCACAGGCAGTGATTCTCAAGAAATGACCTCAGATTCAACTCTTTTCTGATTTCTTTGGCGAATTGTCTTCTACATTCAGTTTCTTTAGCAAATAGATGATGTGGAAAAGCCAACCCGTGAATCCAATGACAACGCCGAGGATTACAAATACCCCTTGCGTCTGTTGCCTGCGATCAAGCTCTTGTCCAATACTGATTAAAACAGTCATTATAATAAGAAGTTCAAAGCCAATCCCTGAAAAAACGATGTATTTCTTCATTTGCGTAGACCCTTGGCTCCGGGTTGATTTTGCTGACGTTCCTGTAGGCGGCGGATTCGTATATCGATATATTCAGGCACGGGGTGAAAGGCTCGAACCCACTCAAGAGTCGAAATTGCCGCCTTATAATCATTCATTTCTTCGTAGGTAACAGCCAAGGTAACCCCGACATTCTCTTTTTTTCCTTTAACGGGGTAATTTTCGATAATTTCTTTAAATATTTTCGCAGCTTTCAAAAGATCTTTTCTGGCTAAACTTATGTTTCCTTTTAACATTAACATAGAAAACTTATGATCATCTGAAAGTACGCCCTTCAAAAACTCATCGACTTCATTTTCCGCCTGCTGAAAATTATTTTGATAGTAATAAGTCCTTGCTAAGCTGATTTTGTAGGCTAGCTTTTCGTCATCAGAAATTGGCATTGATAGAATTTTATTAATTTCTAAAATCGATTTTGAATAATCGGCTAAATGATCAAAGTAGACAGAAACAAGCTGCTTTTGCCCAAAAATTCTTTCATTTTGATCTTTTGAGTATAGCACAAGATGACTATAAAAATTTCCAGCCTTCTTAAAATTCTTGGTTTCAAAAAAACAAATTTTTGCGGCTTCGCGTGCTGCGGCCACTCCAATTTTTCCTGCGGGATCCCGTAAAATAGCCCTTTCAAAATGCGGAAGTGCCTCCATAAAATTACTTTTTTCAACTTCGATTTGACCAAGTTTAAACTCACGCTCTTCGGACGAGAAGCAACTTGAAAGAAATAAAGCAAGCGTTCCGGCTAAAAATAACCGGAACACTTGCTTTATAAAAAGAATTTTTTTAATGGGTAACAGGTGCCGAACTCTCTGTGACTTCATGCTCTTCATCTAGAACAGAGGCAAGGCCAGTAACCTTTTCATCCTTATCATCCAGATTAATGAGGCGCACTCCTTGAGTATTTCTGCCTAAGACAGAAATATCAGTCACCTTCATTCGAATAACTTGTCCCTTATCGGTACTAAGAATAACTTCTTCTTTTTCACTGACTTTTTTCGTTCCAATAACTAGTCCAACTTTATCAGTGGTTTTTTGCGTGATAATCCCAACTCCACCACGACTCTGAACGCGGTATTCTTCCAGTTCAGAACGTTTTCCATAACCGCTCTCGGTTACCATTAGAATTGTTTCTTTCGCACCTTTAGCAAACACCTCCATACCAATAACGATATCGTCTTTACCAAGCGTAATGCCCTTTACCCCGCGTGCAGAACGACCCATCCCACGGACGTCACTTTCATTGAAACGAATAGACATACCCTCGCGGGTGGCGATAAAAATATCACTTTGGCCGTCCGAAATCTTGCAATCGATGACGTAATCCTCAAGATCCGTAGTTAGCGCAATGATGCCTGCCTGTCGTTGATTAGCAAAAGCATCCAGAGATGTTTTCTTAATGATGCCCCTTGCTGTCAGCATTACCACAAATTTACTTTCAACAAATTCTTCAACCGGTAGGACCGACATCACTTTTTCATTGTTCGCAAGATTGACGACGTTAGCGATTGCCTTGCCCTTTGATATTCGAGTTCCCAAAGGAAGCCGATGTACTTTGGTCCAAAAAGCTTTACCTCTATCAGAAAAAATTAAAAGAGTCGTCTTCGTGCTGGTCGAGAAGATGTCGGTAACATAGTCCTCTTCCCTGGTTTCCATGCCTTTAAGACCTTTTCCACCACGCTTTTGTACACGATATTGGTCTAGTGGAATACGCTTGATATAGCCCGTATTAGTGATCGTCACAACGACCTGTTCATCTTCAATTAAATCTTCGTCTTCGATATCATCCGTATTACCAGTAAGCAGTGTGCGGCGTTTATCGGCGTACTTTTTTCGAATTTCTTCAAGTTCAGCAACTATGATTTTAAAAATTTCTTTTACATCAGCAAGAACAAATTTAAGCCAATCAATTGTTTTCATCAATTCGCCTAATTCATTGTCAATTTTTTCTCGTTCTAATCCTGTCAACCGCTGTAGGCGCATTTCAAGGATTGCCTGTGCCTGACGCTCGGAAAATGAAAATTTAGACATCAAGGCTTCACGAGCCACATTTGCTTCTTTCGAAGCTTTGATGGTAGCGATGACCGCGTCAATGTTATCAAGAGCCTTTTTAAGACCTTCTAAAATATGGGCTCGCTCCTGGGCTTTTTTCAAATCAAAAATGCAACGTTTTGTGACTACATCTTTGCGATGATCAATAAAAGCTTGCAGCATGTTTTTTAAATCAAAAGTTACCGGCTGGTTTTTTGCATCCAGGGCCAGCATGATTATGCCGTAACTGATTTGCATTTGAGTGAACTTAAATAGCCGGTTCAAAACGACACCGGCATTTTCATTTCGCTTCAACTCAATAACAACCCGCATTCCCTCGCGCGAGGACTCGTCACGGATATCAGAAATGCCTTCGATTTGTTTATCACGGACAAGGTCGGCAATATTTTCAATCAATTTTGCCTTATTCACTTGGAATGGAATTTCACTAATAATAATTTCTTCGCGGTCTTTTTTCTGAACAATCTCGGTTACCGCTTTCAGCGAGATAATTCCTTTGCCTTTTTTATAGGCCTGAAGAATTCCTTCGCGGCCTGAAATAATTCCTGCAGTTGGAAAATCTGGTCCAGGTATTCTTTCAATAAGCTCATCGATCGAACATCCTGGGTTGTGAATTAGATGAATACAACCATCTAAGACCTCCCCTAAGTTGTGCGGTGGGATATTTGTCGCCATTCCAACAGCAATTCCTGAACTACCATTGATCAATAAGTTCGGAATTTTTGCTGGCATAACAAGGGGTATTTGTAACGAATCATCGTAGTTTGGACCGAACGGAACAGTTTCCTTTTCAATATCAGCTAGAATTTCTTCAGCCAATCTTGTCATCCGAACTTCAGTATAACGGGAAGCTGCAGCACTATCGCCGTCGACAGATCCAAAGTTACCTTGACCATCAATTTGTGGATAGCGCAAAGAAAAATCCTGAGCCATTCTAACCATTGATTCATACACAGCGGCATCGCCATGCGGATGGTACTTACCGATAACATCACCAACAACACGAGCTGATTTTTTGTACGGCTTGTCGTGGGTATTGCTCATTTCATGCATCGCAAATAAAATACGACGATGCACTGGTTTTAAACCATCGCGAACATCTGGTAGCGCACGGCCAACAATGACACTCATCGAATACTGTAAGTAGGCCTCACGCATTTCTTTATTGATATCGACGACTGTAATACCTTTTCGTTCTTGATTTTCCATCTTAGACGTCCAAACTTCGCACCATTAATGCGTTATCATGAATAAATTTTCGCCGAGGCTCCACCTGCTCACCCATCAAAACACTAAATGTTTCATCGGCAGCAACGGCATCATCAACTGAAACTTGCAGTAGATTTCTATTTTCTGGATTTAAGGTTGTGGTCCAAAGTTGTTCGGGATTCATTTCTCCTAAACCCTTATACCTCTGGATATAGTATCCCTTTTTAGTATTTTCCATAACGTAAGTGTAAAAATCTTTGTAGTTTTCAAAAGAGTGTTCCGCTGTATCAAGTGTCATGCGAATTGGTAATAAAGAAACAGACTGGATGTGCGACCATAGGTTGTTCAACTCAATCCACTCTGAAGCTTTTAAAATATCTGAACTGATCCTGCTTGTTGTTTTTTCGGCAAATCTTTCGGAAAAAATTTCAGCAAAAAATTGCTCACCTTCTTCAATAATTTTAGATTGGATTGCGGTGATTCCAAAATTTGGATTTTCTTTAATCCAAATTGCCAAATCATCCAATGCTGTCTGCAACTTACTTTTGTCGTTTAGGGTGCCTTCAATATTTGGAACCTTACTTAAAAAATAGTATAAAACATCGGCGTCGTATTTTGCCGAAGAAGCCTTCAATAGGCTGTACAGTCGTTGAATACTAACCACTAGTTTTTTAATATCCTGAGTGGCCGCTGAATTTTTTGCAGAGGTTATTTTTACGTCTTTTAGCCCAGCTGATAATAGAAACTCAGTTAGTGCTGCATCGTCTTTAAGGTAAGTTTCTTCTTTACCTTTTTTGGCGCGATAAAGCGGTGGTTGAGCAATATAGATATAACCACGCTCGAGAACTTCTGGCATTTGCCGGTAGAAAAAAGTTAAAAGAAGAGTGCGAATATGCGATCCATCGACATCGGCATCCGTCATGATTATGACTTTATGGTAACGAATTTTATCGACATTGATATTGTCTTTTCCAATTCCGGTACCTAAGGCAGAGATCATCATTTTGATCTCTTCGTTCGAAAGCATTTTATCAAACCTAGCTTTTTCGACATTTAAAATTTTACCTTTAAGCGGCAAAACAGCTTGAACGCGACGATCCCTGGCTTGCTTTGCAGAGCCTCCGGCTGAATCTCCCTCGACCAAATAAAGTTCGCACTGAACGGGGTCTCGTTCTTGGCAGTCCGCCATTTTCCCAGGTAGTGAGCCGCCATCTAGCGCTGTTTTTCGACGAGTTAAATCCCGTGCTTTACGAGCGGCTTCTCTGGCGCGAGCGGCTTCGACACATTTGCCAATAATTATTTTTGCAGCTGATGGATTACGATCAAACCAATCAGCCAATTTTTCATTCACCAAAGATTCAACAATGCCTTTAACTTCAGTATTGCCAAGTTTTGTTTTAGTTTGTCCCTCAAACTGAGGCTCACGAACTTTAACCGAAATGACCGCGGCCAGGCCTTCACGAATATCTTCACCTTCAAGCGATACCTTGAGGTCTTTAAGCAGATTCTTTTCCTGAGAATAGGAATTCGTTGTTCTAGTAAGAGCCCCTCGAAACCCAATAAGATGAGTTCCGCCCTCGATGGTATTAATATTATTGCAGTATGAAAAAATAGATTCGGAATACGAGTCATTCCACTGCAGGGCTACTTCAACTTCAACGGTCTCTTTTTCACCTTTGAAATAAACAACATCAGCATGGGCTGCTTTTTTACTTTGATTCATGTAAGCAACGAATTCAGCGATGCCATTGGCATATTGAAATTCTTGTTTTTTCCCGGTTCGTTCATCTTTTAGGCAAATGTAAAGACCCGCATTTAAAAAAGCAAGTTCGCGAAATCGATTGGCTAAGGTTGCAAAATCAAAAATTACACCTTCATCTTTAAAGATCTCGCGATCAGGTTTAAAGGTCGTTTTTGTTCCAGTATTAGTTGCTGTTCCCGATTTTGTGATTCCACCCTGAGGGGTTCCTTTTTCGTAGTCCTGGGACCAAATCACTCCGCCACGTTTAACTTCCACATGGCATCTGGATGAAAGAGCATTCACCACCGAAGCCCCGACACCGTGCAAGCCACCTGAAACTTTATAGGAAGACCCATCAAATTTGCCACCGGCGTGCAAGACAGTCATGACAACTTCAAGTGCTGATTTACCATTTTTATGAGTATCAACTGGAATGCCGCGGCCATCGTCTTCAACCGTAACCGATTCGTCGACATTAATGCTGATGTTGATGTGTTTGCAAAATCCAGCAAGTGCTTCATCCACTGAATTATCAACCACTTCATAAACCAAGTGATGATATCCACGTACCCCTGTGTCGCCGATATACATACCGGGTCGTTTACGAACGGCCTCAAGTCCTTCAAGAACTTGAATCGAGTCCGCTCCGTAAGTTTTCTGTTCTTCCGTGGTCATAAAATCTTCCCTTCACGTACTTTCAACACAAAACAATTGTCGCTTCCGATACTTTGGGGAAGTTTCAAATCAGTTGTGGTTATGAATATCTGAGTGTTGAGCCCACTCAGAAATGCGATCAAAGAATCCCTTTTCTCTGCATCAAGCTCTGATAAAACATCATCAAGCATTAACACAGGATAGGTTCCGTGAACCTTTCTATGATACACAATCTGGGCCATTTTGAAAGATAATATAAGGGCTCTTTGTTGTCCTTGTGAACAAAAAAATCGTGAATCATTTCCGCCATATAAGAATCGAATATCATGACGATGTGGGCCTATCAAAGAGACCCCTGAAGCTAGCTCAGCATCCTGCAGTTCGAGAAGGCGCCTTTTTAGCAGCAAATGAATTTCCAAGGGCTCAAAGTTTGCAATATTTGTCTCTGAAACCACATACTCCACAGAGATTTCCACATCGGTTTTTCGTGAGATATTTTGCATTGCATTATTAAAATCGAATTGGATGGCTTTTATCGCCTGCAGTCGCTGAGCCGTTATTTGGGTTGAGATCTGCAAAAATTTTGGGTTTATGGCCTCAAGAAGGGCTTCTGTTTGCGACAGATTCTGCTTTTGCTCTACAAAGTCCTTTAAAATGCGATTTCGCGTTCTAAGGCACTTTCTATAATCAACAAGATGTTCAGCATTTGCCGGCAAAAAGCTGACGATCAGGTCATCGAAAAGTGCCCGCCTTTTTTCCGCTGAGTCTTTGATGACCTCTAGGGATTCGGGTGAAAAAACAATATTTAGAAATTTTCTACGTAAAAAAGCTGAATTGGTTTTTTTTTCATTCAAAAAATGAATGCGCAAATTGGCATCAAGAACAGTCTTTAAATTGTATTCCAGTCCATTTTCAACTTTGGCAGAATCTATGATTGCACTTTTGCAATCATGACGAATCAGAAATTTATTTTCAAAAATTCGGAAAGATGCCCCTTGTGAACACAAACTGAGTGCTTCTAGAAGATTTGATTTTCCTTGCCCATTGTCACCAAGAAATACATTTACTCCTGGTGAAAATTCCATTCGACAATTTGAAAAATTACGAAAGTCGACAACTGAAAGAAATCGAAACATGCTTTTCTTTTGCGCTTATATTCGCATTGGCATAACAACACAGGTATACGAGGTGTCATTGTGCGGACGAACAAGTCCGGGTGAAAGTTGATCATTGATTTCAAAATCTATTTCTTCATCATTGATCGCACTTAAAACATCAGTAATGTATTTAGCATTAAAACCAATTTTCAGGTCAGCCCCTGTATAGTTAACTTCAATTTCTTCTTTTGCGTCACCAAGCTCAGGATTATTTGAGGTGATCTCCATGCGGCCATTTGATAACATCAAAGTAACCGCTTTTGATTTTTGGTTTGCCAGTAAAGAAACTCGCTTGAGGGAGCTTAAAAAAGCCTCGCGATTAATGATTATTTTTAACGATAGCTTTTGCGGAATGAACTGCTGGTAATTAGGATATTTTCCTTCTATTAAACGAATCATCAGGATCGTCTTTTCGTGACGAATAATCAGTTGTGGACCTTCAATGGCAACTTCAAATTCTCCGCCAATCGATTCTAAAAGTTTTTTGATTTCATTAAGCCCCTTGCGCGGTATAATGACCCCAGGACCTTGAGTAATAGATTTCAAAGAGGCTATTTTTTTACTAATCAAAGACAATCTATGTCCGTCGGTAGCTACCATCGTGTAGCCCGCATCTGGCTTTTGTTCAAAATAGACGCCATTGAGATGATATCTAGTTTCATCGGTTGAAACACTGTAAATTGTTTTATCAATCATTTCCTTGAGTATGCTGGCTTCGAGCCTGGCAAAATTATTTCCCTGGTTGGTCGGAAAAACTGGATATTCTTCAGCACTGATACCTACGATTGAAGAAGTATATTTGCCTTGTCGTATTTCCAGCCAGTAGTTTTCTTTTTTCGTGAGTTGAATCGGACCTTCAGAAAGCTCTTTGGCTATTTCAAATAGGTTTTTTGCACTGACGGCCACTTTACCTGGATTGACTATTTTGCATAGAACTGAATCCGTGATGCTAACTTCAAGGTCTGTCGCAAAAGCTCGCAGCTGATCCTCACCAGCTTCAAGCAATACATTTACCAGGACAGGCATAGTATTTTTTTTCTCAACAATGTTTTGGGTTTTTGCTAAAAGATTAATCAGATCTTTTTTTTCAATTTGAACTTTCATTAAGTTGTCCTTTTTAAAATCCCTATTTAACTCTATTTATATATATAAATAATAGTAGTAGTAGTAGCAGCGTGGAAAACCTAACAAAGTAATTAACCATCTGTAAATACTTATGTTTTCCAGTGGATATCGCGTTACCTAAAATTCCTTTTACCCTTCTTCTTTTGGGGACAAAAGTAGTCCACATTTTTACCAGCCTAGTTATCCACAGATTTTTGAACAGTCCACAATTAAACTCCGGTGATATTGTGGATTCTAGTAGTTAACTCCTCGATATCATTTTTAATATCTAGATCTCGGCCCTGTAGAAGATCAACCCGCTGCAAAGCGTTAATGACTGTCGTGTGATCTTTGCCACCAAATGCCCGACCGATATCGACCAGTGACTTGTCCAAAGTTTTCTTAATTAGGTACATGGCAACTTGTCTGGGTACTACTATTTGTCTAGCTCTAGTGGTTGATTTCAGATCGGAAATTCGAACCTTAAAGTGGTCAGCAACTAACTTTTGGATATCCTCAAGGCTGATCGTCGTGTGGGTTTCATGAGTAGCCAAAACCCGCTTAGCCAATTCCAAATTAATTGATAAGCCTTGGAGTTCACTAAACATTTTAACTTTTTTTAGATTTCCTTCAAGCTCACGAATTGACCGTTTGGATATCCTTGCAATATAACTGGCGACCTCTTCAGGTAAACGGATACTCATTTTTTCTGACTTGTAACGTAATATAGCCACTCTGGTTTCGTAGTCAGGCATAGAAATGTCTGCGATCAACCCCCACTCAAGGCGGGATCTAGAGCGGTCTTCGATTCCAAGTATGTCTTTTGGCATCCGGTCGCTAGCAACTACGATCTGTTTCTTTCGTTCAATAAAGCTATTAATCATGTGGAAGAATTCTTCCTGCGTGGCCTCTCCACGACCTATGTATTGGACGTCATCCACAAGCAAGATATCGCTATTCTCCCTATATCTTTGTCTAAATTTGTCCATTTCTTGGCGCCGGATAGAGGAAACACACTCGTTAAGAAATTTTTCGGCTGATAAATAAGTAATTCGAAGCTGCGGAAAACTTTGACGAATTTGATTTCCAACGGCGTGTAGTAGATGTGTTTTACCCATTCCAGGAGGACCACAGATGAATAATGGATTATAACCCTCAGCGGCAGGATTTTGTGCCACGTTATAAGAAGCTGCATGGGCAAACTCGCTATTTTTACCAACAACAAACGTCGAGAACGTATAATCCGGGTTAAGTACATCCTGACGGGTTTGATTTGAGCTTGGAAGACTTACGCTAGCCCCTTGTTTTTGCGAAGAAATATTCTGTTCCAAAGCAGCATTTTTAAGCTCTGTGACCGCCTGGATATCCACAGCGCCTGCCTTGTTTCCGGACACGACAATATCGACTTCTAAGGTTTTTCCAACAAGTTCGGAAACCTCTGAGTAAATTTTATCAAGAAGGTTTTCAACCACGAAATACTGATGCAGAGTACTTGGCACCCCAAGAATGATTCGGGGCAAGTCTGGCGTTCCTTGTGTATCAACGTAAGATATTGGATCTACGAATGATTCTACTAACTTATTATCTTTATTGCGCGACCTAATTCGATCTTTTACTAAACTCCAAAACGCCCCATCTAATTGCACGATTCCCCCAAAAATTGAACCAAAACACCTGCTACTGCGGCCAAAACTATTGATGCCGTTAGATGCCGATAAGGAATAAGTTATCCACAAAGGCTTTACAACTATTAGGTTCTTAATGACAACTATTGACCTATTTGCCGCGCTATGCTTTTATTCCGGGCTCTTAAGTTTAGCTTTGGTTAGTCAGGCTATGACGTAAATTAAGTCGTATTTTAATGTTTGGGAGACCTATATATGAAAAGAACGTACCAACCTAAAAACAAAAAAAGAGCTACTAAGCACGGTTTTCGTGCTCGCATGGCTACAAAAGAAGGCCGGGCTTTATTAGCTCGTCGCCGCACTAAAGGAAGAAAACGTCTCGCCATCGAAACCAGTGGTAAGTAAACGACCTTATTCGATAAAAAGAGCTTCGGATTTTCAGAAGCTCCGAGAAAATGGAAAACGCAAAACTGTAGCACCCTGGTTATTCGTTAGTTATTTGAAAACCAGTGAGGACTATGTTCGTTTTGGGGTTACCGCTTCTCGTAAGGTTGGAAATGCTGTGGTTAGAAACCGACTAAAGCGTTGGTGCCGTGAGATTGTTAAACAAGTCGCCGGTGAACTTTCAACAGCAGAAAATCAGAGTTCAGTGGACATTAACTTTATTTTTAAGCCGGTGGCGGATGGTTTCATTGCAAAGTTGCAGTACAGAGATTTCAAATCAGCTGTGGAGCCGATTTTACGGAAGATCTGTAGTGCTTGTTAAAAATATTCTATTTTTTTTACTTCGCAGTTATCAGATCGCAGCGGCACCAATTTTTGGTGGAGCATGTCGTTTTCACCCCAGCTGTTCACAATACGCAGTTGAAGCTATGCAAAAGCATTCTATCCGGAAAGCAATTATCTTAATTGTTTTTCGTCTTTGTAAATGTCGACCCGGCGGTTCTTTTGGATTTGATCCGGTTCCTGAACGAGGTACTTATGGAAGAAAATAACGGTAATTTTTTAGATTCTAAAACAGTTTTAGCCATTGCCCTGGTCGCCGTGGTTTTCTTTGGCTGGCAATCTTACCTTTCGCATAAATATCCTAATATGAATAAGCCGGCTGTGGCTGCTGCAGCAACCACCACGACACTGGCACCAACTGGTTTGAGTGTCGGCAAAGATACCGTTAATAGTATTAAGCCTGGATCCGATATAGCACTTCAAAATCCGGAGAAAATTTTAACATTTCAAAGTGACAATCTAGGTTTTGAAATTTCATCACGCGGAATGGCAGTTCAAAAAATTGAACTTAAAAAATATTTCGATCGTGACCATAAAACTATTATTTTAAGTGCTGACAATGAAGCATCATCTTTTGGGACCGGGGTATTAGGCGATCCAGTGGGCTTAGATTTTAGTATCGAAAGAAATGGCGAAAGTTCTTTTCTTGGTACTGCGACAACCAGTCAGGGTGTTAGAATCACCAAACTTATTGAAGTTGATGCAAGTCGGTTTGTTATCAAATCTAAAATAGCAGTTGAGAATCTGCAAATTGGATTTCCTGGAATTTCAGTAGCGAT
Source organism: Streptomyces griseus (assembly GCA_943330705.2). GTDB lineage: Bacteria > Bdellovibrionota > Bdellovibrionia > Bdellovibrionales > Bdellovibrionaceae > CALQIT02. Next base: position 154,562 of record CALQIT020000001.1, on the reverse strand, counting down.
TGGCGAAAGACGCTCTAAGGTTGTAGCTAGTTCATTTCTAATGCCTCCTGCCGATATTCAAGAGGCAACCGTAAAATTTGCGGGTAAAGAAGAACGTGTAGTTCTTTCTAGTAATGCGGACCCAATATCGCATAAATTTGATTCAGCTTCGGTTGTGGCAATTGGAAATCATTATTTTGCTGCAGGAATTGTTGATAAGTCAGAAATCACTCCGGATATTTTGGTCTCAAGTAATGCAGCACAAGACCATGTTTTTGCGACATTGAACTACAAATTACCAACACAAAAAGAAAAAGTTGAGATTACGCAAATCGGGTATATCGGACCAAAATCACTTAAGCTTTTACAAGATGCCGACAAAGAGTTTGAAATTCTAATAAATTACGGAATGTTTGCAAGTATCGCTCGGGTTTTATTAGGGATTATGAAATGGTTTTATTCGATTTTGGGCAATTGGGGATTTTCCATTGTTTGTTTAACTCTTCTGGTTCGATTGTTTGTTTTACCATTTAATATGGCTAGCTATAAATCGATGAAAAAAATGCAGAAAATTCAACCTTTACTGCAGACTATTCGTGAACGCTATAAAGATGATCCCCAGGCCATGAATAAAGAAACTATGAGCTTAATGAAGGAACAGAAAGTAAATCCATTGGGTGGTTGTTTACCGATGTTGCTACAGATGCCGATATTTTTCGCCCTTTACCAAGTATTTGGTCAAAGTATTGAACTTTACCAAGCGCCGTTTATATTTTGGATTAAGGATCTGAGTTTGAAAGATCCATTTTATGTTTTACCAGTTTTAATGATGATCGCGATGTTTTTGCAGCAGAAATTAACACCAACAACAATGGATCCAGCGCAGGCAAAAATTATGCAATGGTTGCCATTGGTTTTTGGTATGATGATGGTTGCTTTACCAAGCGGCTTAACTTTGTATATTTTTATTAGTACCATTTTTGGTGTTGTTCAACAGCAGGTGTTTATTAAGGATAGAAAAACTTCGGTCATAGCTCAAGAAGCTAAAGCCTAGACACTATCAAATACACTTTGCCATGCTAATCGGGAGAAAAGAAAATGAGTGGATTTTTCAGTAAGCTTTTTGGAAGTAAAAAAAAGAATGATGGTGGCAGTGATATTGAAAGCCTAGTCAGTGAAAAAATGGACCAATTGATTGATAAGGGTCAGTTTGAATTGTCTTACACTATTCGATTGGAAACTGATAAAGATGAGCCACAATTAGTGGTCGAACTTGAGGGCGCAGATGAGCCTTTATTGAAAGACAGAGAAGGGGCAATGATTGATGCCCTTCAATTGTTTTTAAAGCGGGTCATTCAGCATAATTTTCCCGAAGATAAAACAAATGTTCAAATTGATTGTAATGGCTATCGCGAAGAATCCTCGGCAGCACTAGTCGAGTTAGCTGAAAAACTAAAGGGCATTGCCTTGGAAAAGGGAAAGTCTGTTTATTTTCGTGCCTTACCACCGAAGGATCGAAAAATTATTCATCAGCACCTGGCCAATGATAGCCGCGTAAGAAGCCGCTCTATCGGAGAAGGCCTGTATAAAAAAATAAAAATTTATCCTGTTAAAAGTAATGAGGCATCCGTAGAGAAATCGACGGTTGATTAAGCGATAATGATTTTAGGTGATCGAGATCGGGATACTATTTGCGCTGTATCTAGTCCTCCAGGCTATGGGGGAATCTCGGTTATCCGAATCAGTGGCTCTGTCGCGCTGTCTTTGTGTAGAAAAATTTGCTCATTTATTCCTGCGACCGCCCATTCCCATCATGCCTATTTTGGAACTCTAAAAGATAAATTAACTGATGAAGATATCGACGAAGTGATCGCGACAGTTTTTCATCACAATAAATCCTTTACCGGCGAAGAAACGGTCGAGATTTCTTGTCACGGAAGCCCAGTTATTTGTCAGCGCATTTTACAAAATTTAGTTGATGTTGGTGCTCGGATGGCTGATCCGGGAGAGTTTACGTATCGCGCTTTTATGGGCGGTCGAATTGATCTTATTCAGGCTGAGAGTGTTCTATCTATGGTTTCTGCAAAATCGCAACAGGGGGCAAAACAAGCGCTGCGGCAACTCAAGGGCGCGCTATCCGAAGAACTCGAGTTGCTCGAGAGCGATGTCACTTGGTGTCTGGCCCATTTAGAAGCCGGCATAGATTTTTCGGAAAATGGACTGGATTTGAAGGATGGCCAGATTTTAACTGATCGATTGGCCACGGTAAAAAAGCGGCTTATCACGTTTATTGAAAGCTATCGATTCGGCAGAAATGTCCGAGATGGATTTCGGGTGGTTATTGCTGGTGCGCCAAACGTTGGGAAATCCAGTCTTTTTAATGCCTTGATCGGTGAAGATCGAGCAATCGTGACGAATATAGCGGGCACCACTCGGGATTTGATTGAAACCAGTTTCAACTATATGGGTTATCAGTTTGTTCTAACGGATACAGCGGGACTGCATGAAAGCAGTGATTTTATCGAGCGAAAAGGAATGGAAAAAAGTACCGGCGCAATGGCTGACACAGATGTTGTCCTTGTTGTGTTTGATTTAAGCAAGGGTCCCGATGTTGCGGCTTTAGAGAAGATTGATTTTCTAAATTCTGGAAGGGCCATTTTCGTCGGCAATAAAGTTGATTTAGTTGAAGACCCCGAGCTTGAGCTTTTGTCTGCCCAGCGCCTACTTCAGGAGTTTGGAATTTGTATTGATTCAAAGGATCAGTATGTAATTCTTTCAGCCCTGACAAAAAAAAATGTGGATTCATTAAAGTCCGCTTTGTTGCGACTGGTGAACGAAGAAAAATTTCGTGATCAGTCTTCTATCTCGCAGGCGCGGCACTTTGAGAACCTATTTAAGGCTGAGGCCAGCATTCAGTTGGCAATAAATTCACTAGCTAGCAGGTTAAGTAGTGAGTTTATTGCCTTGGATTTGAAAGAGGCGCTAATTAAAATTCAAGAGACACTTGGCAAGCGCTTTGATGATCAAGTAATGGATAGGGTGTTCAAAGAATTCTGCATTGGTAAATAGCTTGAATGGGTAATATGAAAACAAGTCATTTTGATGTTGTAGTGGTTGGTGCCGGTCATGCCGGTATTGAAGCCTGTTTAGCTAATGCTAAATTGGGTCTTAATACGTTAATGATTACAACCAATTTGGACCGAATAGGTTATATGAGCTGTAATCCATCAATTGGTGGATTGGCAAAGGGCCATATGGTTCGGGAAATCGATGTTCTGGGCGGATTAATGGGGTTAGCGGCTGATGCGACTTGCATTCAGTATAAGCGTTTGAATTCAAGCAGGGGTCCTGCGGTTCGTGGCACCAGAGTTCAAAACGACAAGAAATTGTACTCAGATTTTGCGACTCAAGCACTATTTGAACAGCCCAACCTTAAAGTCATGCAGGGCGAGGTTAAGAGGCTGATTCTGGACGGAAATTTGTGCGTTGGCGTTGTTTTGGCGGATGGTTCTGAGGTTCGGTGTCGGGCGACGGTTATTACAACAGGCACATTTATGAATGGCGTAATGCACATCGGATTTAAACAGTCCCCAGGTGGGCGGGTTGGCGATCAGGCATCCATTGGCTTATCGGACCAACTGGCTAAATTTGGCTTTACTGTGCAACGTCTAAAGACAGGGACGCCGCCACGCCTGGATAAAAATAGCATTGATTGGTCAAAGACTTTGCCCCAGTACGGCGACGAAAAATTTTATCCTTTCAGCTTTAGATCGGAAAAAAGTTTTCAACTTCCACAGATAGCCTGTCACTTAACGAGAACGACCGAAAAAACCCATGATATTATCCGCAAGAATTTGGATAAGTCGCCGATGTTTTGCGGGATCATCGAGGGCGTTGGCCCAAGGTATTGCCCGAGCATTGAAGATAAGGTTACCAGGTTCGCTGATCGAGACTCTCATCAAACATTTCTTGAGCCCGAGGGTCTAAACACTGATCTGATCTATCTGCAGGGTATTTCAACTAGCTTACCGGAAGATGTGCAAATTGAGTTTTTGCGTACAATTCCAGGTCTTGAGAACGTGAAAATTGTCAGGCCTGGCTATGCCGTTGAGTATGATTTCGTTGAACCGACGCAAATATGGCATCGCTTGGAAACTAGACCAATTCGCCAGCTTTTTTTAGCGGGGCAGATTAATGGTACCTCGGGATATGAAGAGGCCGCAGCACAGGGTTTAGTTGCTGGTATTAACTGTGGACATAGCATTTTAAATCGCCCTGAGTTTGTGCTGGATCGCGACAAGGCATATATGGGAGTTTTGATTGATGATCTTGTAACAAAGGGCACGAAAGAGCCCTACCGGATGTTTACGTCCCGGGCAGAACATCGTCTTGTTTTAAGAGAAGATAATACAATCGATAGGTTAGCAGATATATCTAAGTCAGTTTTTTTAATGAATAGTGATAACTTTTCATACCTAGATAGTCTCCGAAAGCGACGGCATAGCCTTTTGTCTGACTTAAGGGATTTAAAAATTTACCCAACGGCAGAAGTTCAGGAGGTTATTTCGGGTCTAGGTTCTACTGCCCTTCTTAAGTCTGTATCTTTTGAAGAATTTTTGCGTCGGCCAGAGGTCAGTTTTCAATCTTTGACGAAACTTGGATTTGTTTCTGATTTGGATCCGGATGTTTTTGAATCGGTTGAGATTGAAGTGAAGTATTCTGGATATATTCGCAGGCAGCTTGAGCTTATAGCGCAGACGAAGCGCTTTGAAGATTTGCTTTTAACTAGCGATATTGACTACGGTAGTATCAAGGGTCTTTCTGTCGAAGAAGTTCAAAAACTAAGCAGGGTTTTACCAAGGACGTTGGGTCAGGCTCAGCGAATTAGCGGCGTCAATCCTTCTGCAGTTCAGGCAATTATGGTATACCTAAAAAGCCGCAAAGTTCGAGCGGAGGGGATGAATGAATTACGCGAAAACAGGGTCTGATTCTAAACAGTTTTTATGGCGAATTGGGGACTGGTTTCCCGAACTAGGCAAAGATGTTTTGCAGAAGCTTAAAATTTTTTATAGCCAACTTCTTGCCGCGAATATGGTGACGAACCTAATTAACGTGAAGGCTATGGCCAATTCGGATCTAGTCCATTTTGCGGATTGCTTATTGGCTAGTCGTATTGTTTCAAAAGTGGCTGGGGCTGCTACTATTTATGATGTTGGATCTGGAAATGGTTTTCCGGCTTTGATTTATGCGCTTCTTAATCCCTCTGCTAAGATCTATTTTGTCGAGTCTGAAGATAAGAAGAAAAAGTTTGTTGAAAATGCCTCTGAAATGATGGGAATTAAGAATTTTTTTTCAATTTCAACGAATTGAAGAAATTCCCGCAACGAGTGTTGAGTTTATGATATTGCGGGGCCCATTATCCATTTCGAAGTCAATTATGACGCTCAGAAATCAAATGGCTATTGGTGGGACCTGTTTTCATCTAAAAGGGGAAGAATGGGCCTCTGAAGTTGGTTCAATTCCTATTCAGTTGTGCTCTTTTTGGCGACCTGAGCTTGTAAGCACCTATTCTCTTCCTGTTGGTTCAGAGAAGTTTGCAGTGGTTAAAACCGTCAAGATTAAGAATTAATTCATCAGTTATTTCATAGTCAGTATAGCATTGGACTGTTCCACGTGGAACATTAATGAGATGGAGGCGCCTCAGTTTTTCCATCTTCAGGCCCTTTTTTAGCAGGATTTTTTATTCCGGCCGGCAGACCGGCATCTATCATTCTCTGTTTTACGCTCCATTGTTTTGGAGCAGCGTCTAGTCTAAGCTGTGTTTTGTAGTCTTTGTATTCGCCTGGATCCGGCCATTCCTTCTTTTTCTGATATGCCTTGTGATATGAAGTTCTTGAATAATCAAACCTACTTTTTAACCTGATTTCAAAGTATTGCACCTGTTGTTGTGTCTTCAGTAGGTATGCCTGAGCATCATAAACTCTTTTTTGTGCGAATTTTATCTGACCAGTCTGAGGTACGACCCTCAGAAGCTCCGATTTTGCTTCCTGTAATGTCTTTGTTTCTGCTGTTAATTGAGCTTGGCTAGCCCTTAGTTGTTTCTGAATATCCATATATATTGGATCAGATAGCTCTGGATTTGGATTCGGCTTATCGCATCCTGCTACAATTAGTAATATAGCCATTCCGGCAATCAGTTTATTCAACATGTTCCACGTGGAACATCGGATAATCCAGAATAATTCTTGAATGTTTACGAAAAATCGCCGAACTTTTAAATATCGGAGAATAATTAATGGCGAAAACAATATGTATTGCGAATCAAAAAGGTGGAGTTGGAAAAACAACTACATCCGTAAATCTTTCTACGGCGTTAGCCTCCCTGGGAAGGAAAATACTTTTAGTTGATCTAGATCCTCAAGGTAACGCCTCCAGTGGATTGGGACTTAAAAGATTTGATACGCAAGATGCAAATATTTACCATGTTCTAATCGGCGAAAAATCTATCTCAGAGACTATTCAGAATACCCGTATTGATAATTTAAAAGTAGTTTCTGCTACTCCTGACTTGGTTGGTGCCGAAATTGAACTCGTGGATATCCCACATAGGGAATATAGACTTAAGACGGCTATTCAATCTATATCCCATAGATATGATTACGTAATCATTGATTGCCCGCCATCATTAGGGCTTTTAACACTGAACGCATTAACAGCTGCTGACTCCTTTTTGGTCCCTTTGCAATGTGAATACTACGCATTGGAGGGCTTAAGTCAGCTGCTGAATACCGCCGGTATTATCAAGAAAAACTTCAATTCAAATCTGCATATTGAGGGAATCGTTTTAACCATGTTTGATACTAGAAACAACCTCAGCCACCAGGTGGTTAGTGAGATAAAAACACACTTCGGCGATAAAGTATTCTCTGCGATAATTCCAAGAAATGTGCGACTAAGCGAAGCCCCAAGTCATGGATTAAGCATTTTTGAATATGACGCAAAATCAATTGGTGCCACAAAATACGCTGAATTGGCGCAGGAATTGGACCACAGAACTATGCAAAAAATAAAAAACAATTCAGATATAGGTAATGAACTAAATGTCTAATTTAACTAAAGAAATAAATAACAAAAAATCTTCCTTGGGCCGTGGTCTTGGTTCATTGCTTGGGCAAAATAGTGAAGCGTTTAGCAATACGCCCATATCGGCAGCAAAACCCATTGAATTAATGCCAGTACGAACTGAGGAGCGAACTCCTGCTGAAGCCCGCATTTGGACAATTGGAATAGATAAGATAAAACCAAGCCAGTTTCAACCTCGCAGTCATTTCGAAAAAGACAAACTCGAGGAGTTATCTCTTTCGATTAAACAAAATGGTATACTTCAACCTATTATTGTCCGCAAATCACCAGCGGGTGGTTTTGAAATTGTGGCCGGGGAAAGAAGATGGCGCGCAAGTCAACTGGCAGGCCTGCATGAAATACCTGTTATCATTAAAGACTATGATGATCGAACAGCTCTAGAGCTTGCCATCATCGAAAATGTGCAGCGAGAAGACTTAAATGCAATTGAAGAGGCTGAAGCCTATCAAAGGCTCGCAGTAGAGTTTTCCCTAACGCAGGTGCAAATTGCGGAAAAAGTTGGCAAAGACAGGGCTACGGTCGCCAACGCCCTCAGAATTCTTAGTCTGCCACTGAAAATTAAAGATATGGTAGCCCAGGGGAAATTGAGTGTTGGTCACGCCAAGGTCCTTCTTGCATTGCCGAACGTTGAAAGACAGATCGAATATAGCGAAATTGTAATCAGGCAAAATTTAAGTGTTCGTAAACTTGAAAAATTAGTTACTGAAGCTCAACACCAAAAGAATCCCGACCTTAAAATGTCTGCAGATCAAGGTGTTACAAATAGGCTTATTCACAGCCTATCTGAAGAAGTTCAAAGACTTGTCGGAACAAAAGTGACAATTGATTACCTAGCCGGAAAGGGTAAGCTGTCTATTCAATTCTATTCCGATGAAGAGCTGACAAGTATTGTGGAAAAACTGAGGAACGGATGCCAAAAAGTATAAATGATGAACTGATTTCAAATCACGGCCAAGTAACAGCAATTTTAGACAGAGGCTCAAGGTTTGAAGGCAAATTAACCTTTGAAGGGACCGTACAAATTGGCGGTGAATTTAAGGGTGAAATATTCACCAAAGATACCCTGGTTGTAAATGAGGGATCCTTAGTTCAGGCTCAGGTGGAGGCCGATAGCATCATTATCAGCGGTACCGTTGAAGGAAATATTTTTGCCCGCAGAAGAGTCATCATGCATCCTCCGGCAATATTTCGAGGAACTGTCACCACGCCGAGTCTAAAAATCGAAGAAGGTGTGGTTTTCGAGGGGGCATCCTACATGCCAAAGGCCTAAATAAAAAAAGGGATAAGGTCGACTTCGATTTAAAAATCTTGACCTTAGATTTCAGCCGGTGTTACGTCCCAAGGGTTAAAAAATCAAAAAAAGAAGGTTGGAACTCGGACATGGCGATAGTGCAAGCCCTCGGACTTAATGGCTCTTTATTGATTCAGTTTGCCATCTTTGCGTTTGCAATAGTTTATCTATCTTATGTAGTTTTTGTTCCCTATTTAGCGGCTTTGCAAAAGCGAGAAGAACAAACCAAAGGTGGGGAAGAACTGGCAGTTGAAATCCTTAAACAATCCGACGAACTCAAAGCTCAGTATGAAACTAAAGCCCGCCAAATCAGCAGCGAAATTAAAACGATATTTGATGAGCATCGTGATCAAGCGAATAAAGAATACAACAGCATTTTATTAAAGGCGCGAGCAGAATCAACAAAACAAATCGAACTTGCGCGGGCACAAGTAATTGCAGAGCTTGTGGTAGCTACAAAAGAAATTAAAAATGAAGTTTCAATCGTGGCGGGAATCATCTCACAAAAAATGTTAGCGAAATAGGCCATCAATGAAAAACTTTTTTACTCTAATAGTTTTAAATGGAACCTGCGCATTAGCGCTGGCAAATAGCGATAGTGGGCACCATGAGGATTTGATTCCATGGACTACGGTATTTTATCAAACGATTAACGTTACAATGCTATTGGCTGGCCTAATCTATTTTGGAAGAAAACCAATTACTGCGTTCTTTAAGGGAAAAAAAGATTCTTTTATAGCAGCCTCTGAAAAATCCGCGTCAGTTCGCAAAACAGCAGAGCATACGCAAATGGAAATAAAGATCCGCCTAACAAAGTTAGAAAGTACAGCGGATGAAAGTATTGCGCGGGCAAAGGCAGAGGCCGCAGATATCCGCAAAGCTTTATTGGCCGAAGCTGAAGCTCTTTCAAGGCGCATACAAAAAGAAGCCGAAGCCGCTGCAAAACTCGAAATTGAAAAAGCCAAAAATAGTTTACGACAGCAACTACTGCAAGAGTCTGTTGAAAACTCCAGAAATAATCTGGCAGCCAAAGTCAGTAGTGCTGATCATCAGCGTCTTCAAGGTGATTTCATCGACAACATTGAGGCGGTCCAACCATGAGAATCAGTGAAGTATCACGACGTTATTCAAGGGCGCTTTATGATTCAGCCAAAGAAAATAAAACAGCAGAATTAGTCTTGTCTGAACTTAAAATGCTAGAGCAGGCCATAGCAAGCGATAAGTCGATTGCTGAATTTATTAAGTCACCAGTTGTCCCTTCGAACGAGAAAATTACAGTATTGAAAAACTCCCTGACCGCTAAGGTGTCACCTGAATTGGCTCACTTTGTATTATTGCTTGCCGAAAATAGCAGATTAAATCTTCTTACAGAGATAGCTAAAGGTTTTGAAGAAATAACAGACGAAGGAAACGGGGTTGTGCGCGGACTTGTCCGTTCAGCAGCCGCCTTATCTGCAGAATCCAGAAAAAAAATAGAAGAAACGGTAACTAAAGTTACAAAAAAGAAAGTTATTTTGTCCTTTACCGAGGATGCAAAACTTTTAGGCGGAATGGTTGCTCAGGTGGGCGGCTGGACCTTCGATGATAGTTTAGATTCACACTTAATCCGCTTGGGCGAAGATTTAAAGAGGAGAGCCAACTAAAAATGGAAACAACAATCCGTGCAGATGAAATCAGCAGAGTATTAAAGGAACAAATTAATCAATTCCAAAAGAAAATTGATGTCAGTGAAACTGGCAGCGTTTTGGCGATTGGTGACGGGGTCGCTCGTGTTTATGGACTAGATAACGTCATGGCAGGCGAGCTTGTGGAATTTCCAGGTGAAATTTTTGGCATGGTATTGAATCTTGAATCCAATTTTGTGGGTGTCGTTATTTTCGGCGAAGATTTCAAAATTAAAGAAGGCGATACCGTTAAAAGAACGAAACAAATCGTTCAAGTTCCAGTTGGTGAAGCACTTTTGGGAAGAGTAGTAAATGCTCTTGGCGCTCCAATTGATGGATTGGGACCAATTAATACAACAGAAAAAAGAATTGTAGAGCTAAAAGCTCCAGGTATTGTCTATCGGCATCCAGTTGAAGAACCGATGCAGACAGGCATCAAGGCAATTGATGCCATGGTACCAATCGGTCGCGGGCAACGAGAGTTAATTATCGGTGATCGCCAAACTGGTAAAACGACTATTGCAATAGATACGATCATTAATCAAAAGGGCCAAAACGTTCAGTGTTTCTATGTCGCCATCGGACAAAAGCAATCAACAGTTGCGGTCGTCGTTGAAAAACTACGGCAAGCTGGCGCCCTGGAATATACAACAATAATTTCTGCCGGAGCTTCAGATCCTGCACCCTTACAGTTTCTTGCCCCCTACACAGGTTGCGCGATGGCGGAATACTTCCGGGATACAGGCCGACATGCGCTAATTATCTATGATGATTTAACAAAACAAGCCCAAGCTTATCGCCAAATGTCTTTGCTTCTTCGTCGTCCACCGGGTCGTGAAGCTTATCCCGGCGATGTTTTCTACATTCATTCTCGCTTACTCGAGCGTGCGGCAAAATTAAGTGCCGAAAAAGGTGGTGGCTCTTTAACGGCACTGCCAATTATCGAGACTCAAGGTGGAGATATCTCAGCCTATATTCCAACCAATGTTATTTCTATTACGGATGGTCAGATTTTCTTAGAAGCGGATTTATTTTATAAAGGAATTCGCCCCGCAATATCTGTTGGTAAATCAGTTTCTCGGGTTGGTGGAAATGCGCAAATTAAAGCCATGAAGTCGGTTGCAGGAACAATCAAACTCGAGCTTGCTCAATTTCGCGCACTAGAGGCTTTTGCTGCCTTTGCGTCGGACTTGGATAAAGCTTCACAACAGCAATTAGCACGAGGACGAAGACTAGTAGAACTACTTAAACAGCCGCAATACGCTCCAGTTAAAGTTGAAGAGCAAGTGGTTGCAATTTTTGCTGCGACCAATGGATTTCTTGATGGAAATCCGGAAGCTGACGTTCGACGCTATGAAAAAGAACTGATTGAATTTTTGCGCAATAAACACGGATTTATTTTAAAAAACATTGTAGAGCAAAAAACAATTTCTCCTGAAACAAAAACACAGCTGCTAGCGGCTTTGAATGAGTTTAAGGCGATTTTTCAGCCCAGCAAATAGCTAGGGGAATGAGAATATGCCAAACTTAAAGGACATCCGGGTACGGATAGACTCTACAAAAAATACGCAACAGATCACCAAAGCAATGAAGATGGTGTCGGCGGCAAAACTACGAAAAGCACAACAACAAATTGTGAATATGCGTCCCTATGCCACCACGCTTTTAAAAGTCATAGCTGACATAGCGGTGACCCAAAGAGTGTCGCATCCATTAATGGAGCCCAAGGCAGACATTAAAAAAGTTTTATTGGTGGTGTTAACGTCGGACCGTGGATTGTGTGGTGCTTTCAATACACAAATTTGTCGCTTTGCTGAAAATTATATTAAAGATAATAAGGAAATCCTTCAAAAATTAGATTTCATGTTTATCGGCAAAAGAGGCGCTGACTATTTTGCCCGCCGAGGGTTTAAGGCAATTGAAACTCAAACTCGACTGGATAAAGAAGTATCATACGCTTTAGCTTCTGGAATGGCTGAAAAAATTATGCGTTTATATCTATCCGGCGAATATGATGAGATTCGTTTGATCTACAACGAATTTAAGTCTGCCATTTCCCAACGGCCAGTTGCCGAAACTTTGCTACCTGTCGATATTAGTAAGCAAACGTATTTAAGTGATGTGAAAAATTCTCATTTTTCTGTCGATATGATTTATGAACCAAAACCAGAACAAATTATTGATCAGATGCTCGTGAAACATTTTAGTATCCAAGTTTATCGGTGCATGTCTGAAAGTGTTGCTGCTGAACATGGGGCACGAATGAATTCTATGGAAAATGCCACGAATAATGCACGCGAAGTTCTAGGGCGCTTGACCCTGACTTATAATAAATTAAGACAAGAAAAAATTACTACTGAACTTATTGAAATCGTTAGTGGCGCTGAAGCACTAAAATAAGCTACGGAAAATAGGAGTTGAAAATGCAACTAGGTAAAATTAGACAAGTTTTAGGTCCGGTTGTGGACGTTGAATTTGAAGATGGCGAAATGCCAGCAATTTACACAGCGCTAAAGGTGACAAATAAATTCGTAAATGACAAAGAGTACAACCTTACGCTTGAAGTTGCTCAACATCTTGGAGATTCCGTTTGCCGTACGATTGCGATGGATTCAACTGAAGGCCTTGTTCGCGGAAGCAAAGTAATGAGCACTGGCGCAATGATTTCGACGCCGGTTGGTGAAGAGGTTCTGGGGCGAATTATTAATGTGGTTGGCGAGCCTGTTGACGAGGCTGGTGAAGTTAAAACCAAAGAAAGATGGCCGATCCATAGGGCAGCACCAAAATTTGAAGACCAATCTACAAAAACCGAAATGCTAATTACCGGCATTAAAGTTGTCGATTTGTTAGCGCCTTACGCAAAGGGCGGTAAAATCGGCCTTTTTGGCGGAGCTGGAGTTGGAAAGACTGTTTTGATTCAGGAATTGATTCGAAATATTGCCACAGAACATGGCGGATATTCAGTTTTCGCAGGTGTTGGTGAAAGAACACGTGAGGGAAATGATCTTTGGCGTGAAATGAAAGAATCTGGCGTTATCGCAAAGACAGCTTTAGTCTTCGGTCAAATGAATGAACCCCCAGGTGCTCGTGCACGGGTCGCATTGACAGGTCTAACTGTTGCCGAATATTTCCGTGACGTAAAGAATCAGGACGTTTTGTTTTTCGTAGACAATATCTTTAGATTTACTCAAGCCGGAGCTGAAGTATCTGCTTTATTGGGTCGTATTCCTTCAGCAGTGGGATACCAGCCAACTCTATCGACTGAGATGGGTACTATGCAAGAGCGGATTACCTCCACCAAAAAAGGCTCAATCACTTCTGTGCAGGCTGTTTATGTACCTGCCGATGACTATACGGATCCAGCACCTGCCACAACATTTACCCATTTGGATGCAACAACAAACTTAGATCGTGATATTGCAGCGATGGCTATTTTTCCTGCAGTTCATCCATTGACATCAACCTCTAGGCTATTGGATCCAAATGTTATCGGTTGGGATCACTACAATTGCGCTCGGGGCGTACAAACAATTCTTCAAAGATACAGGGAACTTCAAGATATTATCGCAATTTTAGGTATCGATGAACTTAGTGAAGACGATAAACTGGTGGTGGGTCGAGCGCGAAGAATTCAACGTTTTCTATCTCAGCCATTTTTCGTCGCCGAGCAGTTCACGGGAATGCCGGGAAAATACGTCGACTTGAAGGACACGGTTAAAGGTTTTCAAGAAATCTTAGATGGCAAACATGATGCCCTTCCTGAGCAGGCTTTCTACATGGTTGGAACTATTGAAGAAGCCATCGAAAAAGCTAAGAAAATTGGTTAAATATGTTCAAGTTAAATTTGGTTACACCAGATAAAAAAATTGTGTGGGAGCAGGAGATCGAAGAAATATCTCTTCCCGCTTTCCGTGGGGAACTTACAATTTTCCCGGGTCATGCTCCACTTTTTTCAACCTTGGAAGCTGGAATTGTAAAATACAGACTCAAGGGCGGCGATTCAAAAAAAATTGCTGTGAGTTGGGGATATTGCCAAGTTTTTAGCTCTGGCGTAAATGTTCTTGCTGAAGGTGCTGTTGAAAAGGAAGAGATTGATCTGCAAACAGTGAAGGATCATTTGAAAGCAAATGAAAAGCGCTTGCTGGTTGAGTCTTTGACTGACCCAGAGTGGACCAAGACAAATCATGAAATATCTCGCTTGAAAGCGGAAGTTAATCTTGTCGAAGGTCATTAATACCGTTAAGAAATAAAAAACCTATCTAGGCTTTCGTCTGCCATCCCTTTGTAAGGGGTTTCCCTTGATTTTAGTATAGTTTTAACTGTGTCACGAGCATCTTTCGAAGGATGCTTATACAATATATGAAGTTCGATTGGGGAACCATTTGCAGGCCAAACGACCTTCATTAAATCTTTTCATCTTACTTATGGTCTTCTTGACGACGCTACTGCGTACCGAAATTCTTTTGGCTCAAGATAACCAACAAGGGATGGAAAAAAAGACCACGAATAGTAACAAAGTTGAAACTCCCGATTCTATTTTTGAATCAGAAATGAAAGAAGAGGATCGTCAGGCGCCGCCCATAATTCAAGCAAGCCCCATCACGCCAGAGGTCGAAAACGAACATGCCGTTGGAAGTGAAAATTCGGAAATAGAAAATGAAGTAGAAGCAGAAGAAAAAGTAGAAATAAATCCAGAATTGAATGCAGATAAAGATAGCTATACCGACAGCGAAGAAAATAAACAAAAAGAAACAGATCGATTAGTTGAAGTTGAATATAGTGACGATAGCAATACAATCGAGATTAACTATCAGCCCGAAAATAGAACTTCATACATCGCTCGACGTGGCAGATGGTCTGGAATCTATTCGTTTAGTTTTGAGCCAATTCGGCCAACTAAGTTTAAAAGTTTGATAGATGCCGAAGCCTACAGTGGGGCCTTTTCTGGAAAACAATTACAAATTGCACAGTTAAGTATTGGTACGAAATTCAACTTCATTGCGGGCGGATTAACTGCTGAGTTTATCGGCGGACAAGGTACCTTAAATGTTGAAAAGGACGGAGTCAGCCGAAGCTTAATGCTTACAAAGCAAGGCTTTGGTTTAGGATTTATCTTAGACAGCATGTTCTCCGAACCCTATATTGCACCCTACTTTAACCTTCAGATGACAAAATTTGATTATCAAGAAAAGTCGAATGAAACGAAAAAATCAGGCACAACTAAATTTTCAAATACGACGACCTTCGGAATTTTACTTCAGCTGAATTCCCTTGAGCCAGGACTATCGCAAGAATCTTTTGCAAAACACGGATTGAATAATACATTTCTCGACATCTTCGCATCTAAATATAGTGCCAGTGGTGACTCGTTAGATCCCAACCTAGAAACGGGATTAAATTATGGTGCCGGTCTAAAGCTTGAGTTTTAAACTAAACAACAAGTTTAATCAGGTACTCAATTTCTTCGTAAACCGCAGGCCAAGTGATGTTATTCATTCGGATATTCAATCGATTATCAGGTGTAATTGAATACTTTTTATTCTCACGCATTGCTAGCTGTATTGCTGTTTCTGGTTTTAGTTTAGTCTTTTCAGTAAAAACCAGAGAAATATTCTTCAGGCCAGCCCCAACGTCCCGGATGCCTAAGGATTTGCATTGGCTACGAATTAACATTAGTCCCATCAGATTTACCGTGGGTTCAGGAATTTCACCAAACTGATCTTTAAGCTCATTTTCAATTTTTTCTAAGTCATCATGGGAGCGGATATCCGCAAGCGCCTTATAATATGAAAGCCGAATCCGAATATCAGAAATATATTTATCTGGAATCAATGCCGCAATTCTAAGATTAATTTCCGGCTCGACTTCAACTTCATCAAAGGGCTCTCCGCGAAGTTGATGAACGGTTTCATTTAACAGGTCCATATACAGTTCGTAGCCAACAGAATCCACATGTCCTGATTGTTCTTCGCCCAATAGATTTCCGGCACCGCGAAGTTCTAAATCGTACTGGGCAATGCGAATTCCGCTACCGAGGGCCGTGTTTTCTTGAAGAACCTTAAGCCGCTCTTGAGCTAATTTATCAATTTTTTTGTCTCTGGGAAGAATTAAATAACAGTAAGCACGTTGTTTACTTCGACCAACCCTTCCCCGCAATTGATACAGTTGGGAAAGTCCCATCATGTGGGCCTGATCAATAAACATAGTATTTGCTTTGGCGACATCCATTCCTGACTCAACAATTGTCGTACAAACTAAAACATCAATTTCATGACTGAAAAAAGAAACCATGGTCTTTTCAAGTTCATCTTCAGACATTTGCCCATGTCCGACGCGAATGCGGGCGGTGGGAACAAGCTTTCTGATTTCGTCAGCAACGCCATAAATGCTTTGCACACGATTATGAATGAAATAAACTTGGCCACCTCTTAATATTTCGGACTCAATGGCCTTTCGGATATTTTCTTCGTCCCATTTACTAATAAAAGTACGAGTGGGAAGGCGATCAACCGGTGCCGTATTGATAATACTTAAATCGCGAATTCCGACTAAACTCATGTTTAAAGTTCTAGGAATCGGAGTCGCAGACATTGCTAAGGTGTCGACATTTGTTCTTAGCTTTCTAATTTTTTCTTTATGGACCACCCCAAATTTTTGTTCTTCATCTATAACTAAAAGTCCCAAATTCTTAAACTCGACGTCTTTACTAAAGATTCGATGGGTTCCAATCAGGATGTCGACTTTTCCTGCCTTGACGTCAGCCAATGTTTTTTTTGCGTCTTGGGTTGAAACAAACCGATTTAAGGCACGGATTTCAAATGGAAATCCGTGAAAACGTTTTTTAAAAGTTTCTAAATGCTGAAAAGAAAGAACTGTTGTTGGGGCCAGAATTGCGACCTGTTTTTGATTGTGAGCCGCAATAAATGCAGCCCGCATCGCAACCTCTGTTTTGCCAAAACCGACATCTCCGCAAATCAACCGATCCATGGGCTTTGTCGAAGTCATATCTTTCAGAAAGTCTTGAATCGCTCGCAATTGATCTTCAGTTTCATCATAAGGAAAAGACGATTCGAAAGCCAAAAAATCATCCACATGAATTTCAAATGACGGTCGATGAAGCTCGGCTCGTTTTGCATAAAGTTCAAGTAAGGAGTTAGCGATATCGCGTAAGTGCGAACGAACTTTCGTCTTTGTTTTCTCCCAGGACTGGCCACCTAGCTTGTCGGGGACCATGGATTGGCTAGCGCCTGAATATCGTTGCAACTGTGCCACTCGATAAACTGGTAAGTACAACTTGTCTTTATCTTTGTAGCCGACCTGAATATACTCAGTGTCTACGCCGCTTATCTTCATCGGCTTTAGACCCTCGTAGATGCCAATTCCGTGTTGTATGTGCACCACAAAATCACCAGGCTTTAGGTCTCCAAAACTCAGCCGCTTGGCTTGCGACTGAAACTCGTCTGATGACTTAAGCTCTTTAACGCGCATCTTTTTCCCGAGGAGATCTTCGTCTCTCAGGAAAATGAGTTTTTCTTCTGGAAGACGAACGCTTTCAGGAAGAAATCTTGTGATCAGGGTTACCAGCTTGTGATCGTGTTCCTGCTGAGCGGCCCAAGAATACCAACCTTCTTCGCTTGAATCCGGGATTTCAACCTTCCAATCAATTTTTTCCAAAATCAATCGGAGCCGTTCTGCCTGTGATTTATTTTTAACACTTATAAAAATACGATATTGATTTTTTTTCCAACCATCAAATTTGGAATTTACCTGAGCTAGCCAAGGTTCGCTGCCAGGGGTTAGGCTTTGCAGTGAGCTTGCGACCTCTAGCAAATTAAAAGCGGAATATTCGATTTTAACTTCTTGTCGATTTCGAGAGACTTCTTCAATGTCGATTCCGGAAAACTCAACTTGAACCGATCCTTCTGGAAAAGGTAATGATTCGGTCCTGTCAAAAAAGTCTTCAACTGGCGCGCGTATAACTTGTCGAGTGCTGGTTTGATAGTCAGAATGCATTTCATCTAAAAGTTGATCGGCTTGCCGACGAATTTCAGTTGGATCCAAGCTCCAGATATTCAATTCCGAACTAAAGTGCTCTAACGGAGACTCCAGCTTCTTGAAAAAAAAAGGCAAAAGAAAATCTTGCCCTTGAAACTGATTTAATCTTGAAATCGCCCGAAAGACTTCTTCTTCTTCTGTTCGATCAATTTCGCGATTATCGGTAGATGCTTTGAATTTCTGAATCAGGGATTCTAGATACTCTTCAACGTAAAAGGCTTCTTTAGCTGGAACGACCGTCAAAGAGGGAGCTTCGGAAAATGATTTCTGATCTGACACCGAAAATGTTCTTAAGCTTTCAATTGAATCGCCAAAAAGCTCGATGCGAATCGGAAAATCGTGAGCCGGAGAGAAAATATCGATGATCCCTCCGCGGATTGAATACTGTCCGACATCCTCAACCATTGGGGTTGCTTCATAACCAAGCACATTAAGGAGGGCAGAGAATTGACCAGGCAACTCGGAACCCTTCTTGAGAAGGTGAGTATTTCGATTCAGGTATGAAAACGGTGTGGTTTTCTGCTGCAAACTCGTAATTGGGGCAATGAAGATGTCCCCGGCCTTTGCGTTCTGAGCAAAATGTAAAAAACGAATCCGTTCTTTTACAATTTGCGGTCTTGCTTCAAGTCCTGAAAACGGAGAGACATCGAAATGCGGTAAGATGTAACTATTACGCCGCGAATCAAAAAATTGAATAGCCTGCTGTAATCGAACTGCATCCGACATTCTAGGAACCACAACAAGATGCGGCAAGTAGTTAATCTTATTTGAGTTTGAGTGAGTTAGTAGAAGTGCTACGGAAATAGGCGATGACGAACCCACGACCCGAATATTTGGATGTCGAAGCTCAAGTTCTCTTTCAATTATTGATTCAAGCCGTAAAGGCAGACTATCGAACTTCATAAGTTAGCGATCTTGCCACTGTTTTCGAATTGTTTCCATTCATTATTCTTGGAAAAGTTGAAGCCCACCAGTATAGTTTAAGGGATTACTAAGCCTAAAATTTTTAAATTTCCAGATGCTCATGCAGAACTGAGAATGGGGAGGGCGCGTGCCTTTAGAATTGGTTTTATTTATTACTATCTTTGTTGCCATTTTTGGCTGTGGTTTGTTGCTATTGGCTTCCAAACTAGGAACGCGAAAATATGACGCTGTAAAATTTGAAAACTATGAGTGTGGATTGCCGGTTCAGGAAAAAAAGGACACAAAAATTTCTGTTAAATTTTACCTAACAGCGATCCTTTTTATTATTTTCGATATTGAAATTATTTTCATGTATCCGTGGGCTGTGAATTTTTTGGATTTTATCAAAGCAGGCCAGGGCCTTTATGTTTTATTGGCAATGATGGTTTTCATCATAGTTTTCGTCTATGGATTGTTTTGGGAAATTAAATCTAAAGCATTGGATTGGGAATAAGAATGGGACAAGACGCGTTTCAGATAACAGTTAATTGTGTAAAAGTAGTTTTAGTTTTTCTTTTAATGGTTCAGGCGGTTCCCGTTCTTGTCTGGCTTGAACGCCGTGGGTCTGCCTTTATTCAAAATCGATTTGGTCCAAATCGTGTTGGCCCACTGGGGCTAGTGCAATTACTTGCTGATGCCGTCAAGTTTCTATTTAAGGAAGAATTTATTCCGGCAAAAGGTGTAAGGTTTTTGTATTATGCTGCGCCTGTAGTTGCTTTGATTCCAGCGACACTTGCCTTTGCTGCAATTCCGCTTTCGGCGCCATTTCACTTAGAGGCGTTCGAGTTTTTGAATCAAACCTGGGGTCCATACGATATGGTTTGGCAGGGTTTTGAAATCAATGTAGGCATCGTTTATATTTTGGGAGTCTCTTCATTGGCGGCTTATGCAATCCTCATGGCGGGTTGGGGCTCGGGAAGTAAGTATTCTTTATTGGGTGCCATTCGAGCATCTGCCCAGATTATCAGTTATGAACTGGCATTAGGTCTTTCTATAGTTGGCGTTATTATGATGTATGGAACTTTCAACTTGGGCGAAATGATTCAGGCCCAGGCAGGACTTTTAAACTTTCAGTTTTTAGGTCACACCGTTTCAGCAAATTGGCTGCCAAATTGGGGAATTTTTTATCAACCGCTTGGAGCAATTATTTTCTTTGCTGCTATTTTTGCAGAGTCCAACCGTCTTCCCTTTGATCTAGCAGAAGGTGAGGCCGAACTCGTGGCAGGGTTTCATGTTGAGTATGGTGGATTTAAAATGCTGCTATTTTTTATCGGCGAATACGGGCACATGATGGTCGGTTCTGGATTGATGATAACATTTTTCTTGGGTGGCTGGGCTATTCCATACTATCCCTATGCCGAGGTTCTAACGAACATCCAAAGTTTTATTTCTTCGCAAAATGGGGCTGTTCTTTTAACAGGACTTATTCATTTTGCAGTGTTCATGACCAAATTAGCCGTATTTTTATGGATTTTCATTCAAGTTCGATGGACTTTGCCTCGATTTAGGTATGACCAATTGATGGAGCTTGGTTGGAAAACTATGCTTCCCTGGGCTTTAGCGAACACAATTGCAACAGCAATAACTATTTTTGTAGCCCATTCTTAAGATAAGGAGACAACGTGAATCCTGAAATATTTCTTTTTTGGTTTTTAGCATTTGTTACGGTAACAAGTGCTTTGACTGTTTTTTTGATAACTAATCCAATCTATTCTGCTTTAAGCTTGGCGTTGACGATGGTTGGGGTTGCTGGTCTTTTTGTAACCTTAAATGCCTATTTCGTAGCTGGAGTTCAACTGATAGTCTACGCCGGCGCCGTCATGGTTCTTTTTGTCATGGTTTTGATGTTGTTCGATTTAAAGCAAGAACTACAAGCCTTTTCAAAAGGGCTTGTTAGTGGCACAATCAAGCTTTCAAGCATGGGTCTTTTAGCCGGCCTTATTGTTGGCGCCGTTCTCATGTCCATTCACACCTTTAATGAAAAGCAAATTGATGCGACCATTACTGCGGACAATACGAAAGCCTTAGGCAAGCTTCTTTTTACTAAATATTTATTTGGCTTTGAAGCTCTTGGCGTACTTCTTTTGGTTGTTGCCATTGGCTCAGTTGCGTTGGCGCGAAGTAAAGGTGGAACACATGCAAAACATTAGTTCATTTTTGGAAGTTGGGCTGACACATTACCTGACTTTGTCAGCAATTATTTTTGTAATTGGCATGGGTTGTGTTTTGTTACGACGAAATGCAATTGTAATGATGATGGGTATTGAAATTATGCTCAATGCAGTAAATATCAGTTTCGTTGCATTTAGTAAGTACACCGGAAAAATGGAAGGTCAAATTATGGTTTTTTTCGTCATGACTATCGCTGCCGCCGAAGCAGCTGTAGGGTTGGCGTTGATCGTGACAATCTTTAAGCGCTTCAAAGAAGTAAATATTCGTTTCTTTGAACATTTAAAGGGTTAAGGAGCAATTATGAATCATCAGCTTGTAATGGGTATTTTGCTTTTAGCTCCTTTGGTTGGTTTTTTAATCAATGGTTTTCGTTATAAAAAACACTCAGGAAATTTAGCCGGTGGAATAGCTAGCGGTGCAGCTATCATTTCTTTTCTTTGCTCTTTGATTATGGTTGTAGATCTGGCATCAATGCCACCAGAGAACAGAAAAATATTTGTCAGCTTTTTTGAGTGGATAGCTGTGGCGAATCTAAAAGTCGACATGGCTTTCACTATTGATCAAATTAGCGCAATTATGATTTTGGTGATTACGGGCGTTGGCTCTTTGATACATATTTTTAGCATCAGCTATATGCATAACGATCAAGGTGTCGCTAAATATTTTTCTTATCTAAATCTTTTTCTATTCAACATGTTGCTTTTGGTTCTTGGTGACAATCTATTGGTTATGTTTGTCGGCTGGGAAGGGGTTGGGCTTTGTTCTTATTTACTGATTGGATTTTGGTTTACGGACAAAGAAAAAGCTGCTGCCGGAATGAAAGCTTTTATTACAAATCGAATTGGCGATGCTGCTTTTATATTAGGTATGTTTATTCTTTTTTCCACATTCAATACGCTATCCTTTTCTGAAATCAACACAGCCGTTCTAACGATGTCGCCTGAAAATTCTTGGCTTGGACCTTTGACTTTAGGAACATTATTTCTATTTATTGGCGCAACTGGAAAGTCTGCACAAATTCCATTGTATGTTTGGCTACCCGACGCAATGGCTGGCCCGACACCGGTATCTGCATTGATTCATGCGGCAACAATGGTAACCGCCGGTGTGTACATGATTGTGCGCTTAAATCCATTATTTTTAGCAGCTCCAGACACGATGATGGTCATTGCCATCATTGGTGCCGCGACAGCTGTGATGGCCGCAACCATCGGCCTTACCCAATGGGATATAAAAAAGATATTAGCTTATTCAACCGTATCCCAGCTTGGCTTTATGTTTTTAGCCTGCGGTGTTGGAGCTTTTGGCGCAGCTATGTTTCATTTGATGACTCATGCGTTCTTTAAGGCCCTGATGTTTTTAGGATCAGGTAGCGTTATCCACTCGATGCACGAAGAGCAAGATATTCGAAAAATGGGCGGCCTGAGAAAATATATGCCCATCACCCATGCGACTTTTCTGATGGGTTGGTTCGCAATTATTGGAACACCTTTGTTTTCAGGATTCTTTTCTAAGGATGAAATACTATGGATGTCCTTTCACAGCCCGCTGGGGCATAAGGCACTTTGGGTAATGGGTGCAATAGCAGCCACTTTAACTGCCTTTTACATGACCCGATTAATGTCTTTAACTTTTTGGGGAAAAAGTCGGATTGATAAGTCAATACATCCGCATGAGTCACCAGCCTTGATGACAGTGCCGCTGATTGTCTTAGCAATCTTATCAGTCATTGGAGGGTGGATTGGTGTACCGCATGTCATCGGCCATCAAATTGGAGTTCCTAATTTTCTAGAGCATTGGTTTGGACCAGTGATAAAAGAAATTCCTAAGCTTGGCGCCTCAGTTGCCTCCCAAGAATGGATACTAATGGGGATTTCAGTAGGCCTGGCTTTGGTTTCAGCAACAATTGCCTATCATTTTTACGTTCGCGCCCCAGAAAAGCCAAAGCAAGTTGTAGAAAGAATAAAAGGAATCCATAACTTCATTTACAATAAATATTATGTCGACGAATTCTATTTTTCCGCGGTTATTGATCCGCTTGTTAAAACCAGCAAAAATATTTGGTTTTATATCGACGTCAATTTCATCGATAAGACGACCCACGTTGTATCTGATCTGGTGCGCAGCGGGGGCCTACTGATTCGCACTTTTCAAAATGGCAATATCCAGCAATATACAATGTACGTAACTGTTGGAATAGTTATAGCTCTTACCATTATTTTAATGAGGTAATCATGCTTCTGTCTTTTGTTGTCTTTTTGCCCATATTTTTTGCTTTAATCATCGCGTTTTTGCCAAATGAAAAAATTCTTCGGCAGGTGGCCTTAATATTTTCCTTGGGCGAGTTTGCCATTAGTTTAATAATACTTAAGCGATTTGATTTAGCCACGGCTGAATTACAGATGGTTGAAAAACATCAATGGATTGAAAGATTTGGAATTAACTATTTTTTTGGTATCGATGGAATTTCGCTTTGGCTGGTTATTTTGACCACATTTCTAACGCCAATTGTTTTGCTAGCTTCTTGGAATTCAATTGAAACGCGTTTGCGGGGATTTTTAGCTTCAGTATTTGTTCTGCAAACGGCGATGTTGGGTACTTTTTTGGCCCTTGATGCGATCTTCTTCTATCTTTTTTGGGAGCTTTCTCTGGTTCCAATGTACTTTATGATTGGGATTTGGGGCGGAACCCGCAGGATTTACGCAACTGTAAAGTTTTTTATCTATACCATGTTGGGCTCCGTTCTGATGCTGGTGGCGATTATCTATATGATGTTTTTGACCGAACAAGGATTCGGGCAAATGAGTGCCAGTATTTTAGATTTCTACAAGCTGCAGTTGCCATTTGTTGGGGGAGAATTTTTAAGTCTTCAAACGTTACTGTTTTTTGCCTTTGCTTTAGCTTTTGCGATCAAAGTTCCGATGTTTCCCTTTCACACCTGGCTTCCAGATGCCCACGTTGAAGCCCCAACCCCTGGCTCGGTAATTTTAGCAGGAGTCATGCTAAAGATGGGCTCCTATGGTTTTATCCGCTGGACTATTCCTATGTTTCCAGATGCAAGTGAATACTGGGCTTGGTTGTTTCTGTTGATTGCTACAATTGGAATAGTGTACGGCGCATTGGTGGCAATGGTACAAACCGATATTAAAAAACTTGTCGCATACTCGTCTGTTTCCCATATGGGCTATGTCATTTTAGGCCTTTTTTCATTCAACCAATTTGGTTATCAGGGTAGTTTGTATCAAATGTTAAATCATGGGATTTCAACTGGGGCGCTTTTCTTACTAGTTGGAATGATCTATGAAAGAACCCACTCCCGAGAGATCTCGCGCTACGGTGGTTTAGCTGCGGTACTCCCACTATTTACAATTGCATTTTTTATTACGACTTTGTCCAGTATCGCCGTTCCATTTACTAACGGATTTGTTGGCGAGTTTTTGATTCTAATGGGATCCTTTCAGTCGGATCGAGCGTTCACCTATGTTGCGGTCTCAGGAGTCGTTCTTGGAGCTGTCTACATGTTGTGGATGTTCAAGCGGGTGTTTTTTGGTGAAAAAGGCGAGCTAGTAAATGACAAAAGTCATCCACTTCATGATTTGAGTGTTAGGGAAATGCTGGTGATGATTCCACTGATAGTGATGATATTTTGGATGGGAATAAAGCCTGGACATTTTTTGGATTATTCCAAATCAAGTGTTGAGCATTTAGTTAAAAATAAGGGCTCATATCGCCTATCAATTAAAGACAAAAGCTCAGATTCAGTCCTAAAGATTGTAAACAAGGAATAAAATATGATGGCTGGTTTTAAAGATGTATTTTTAGTTTCTCCATTGATTCTATTGTTTATTTTTAGCGTTATCCCGATCACCGCAAAGGTTTTGCGAGGCAATGTCGAGTTACCTCCGTTTGCCACCTTGCTTTTGGGTTTGTGTGGAATTTTTGGCGCAGGGATTCTGCTTCATATTGTTAGCGGGGGAACGGCGGTAACGGCCTTTGAGAGATCTTTGGTTTTTGATGGGCTGACGAAGTGGATGGGTTTACTAGCCCTCGCTGCTGCCGCAGGATCTCTGCTGTTGATGTTCGACAATCCCGCAACCAACGGCGAACAGTTTTCGGAATTGATTTTTTTAACTCTTAGCTCTGTATCAGGAATGTTAATTTTAGTTTCGGCCTTCGATCTTCTAACCGTATTTATTGGCCTGGAGACAATGTCGCTTTCTCTTTATTTGATGATTGCAATGTCACACGAACAAAAGCTATCAAAAGAAGCAGCCTTTAAGTATTTCATCTTAGGAAGTTTTGCTTCAGCAATATTTTTGTATGGAATTTCATTTATGTTCGGGACTGTTGGATCCACATATATCCCGGATGTTATCAAGGCAACTCCAGAGTTGATTGTTTCCAGTAGGGTTTTTCTATTTGGCATCACTCTTTTAATTTTGGGATTTTGTTTTAAAGTTTCGATTGCGCCATTTCATGCATGGACACCGGATGTCTACCAAGGCGCTCCAACCCCTCATACTGCGTATATGGCAACAGCAATCAAAGCTGTTTCATTTGGCGCGTTTTTGCGGCTGATTTCGACGAAAAGCCTTCTGCATTCAGAAAATCTTCTTGATCTATTGCAATGGTTGGCAGTGATTACGATGTTGGTCGGCAATGTTGCAGCGATTGTACAAAATAATCTAAAACGCATGCTTGCTTACTCTAGTATTGCTCATTCAGGTTACCTTTTGGTGGGTATTATTACTGTTGGTTTTTCGGATAAGATTGAAATCGGAGCCTCAGGTGTACTTTTTTACCTGACGTCCTACACACTAATGACATTGGGAGCCTTTGCGATTGTTTCACTAATGGAACGAGATGAGCGTTCAGTTATTACCGTTGATGATTTGGCCGGGTACGCAAAGAAGAAGCCTTTGATGGCGTTTTGTTTAACCTTGTTTTTATTTTCACTTGCTGGAATTCCACCAACGGTAGGTTTTTTCGGTAAGTTTTATCTGTTTACAGCAGCCCTTGGCGAGGGCCTAGTTTGGCTTGTTATTTGGGGAGTTCTAAATTCTGTTATTAGCGTTTATTATTACCTGCGCCCCATTGTTGTTATGTATATGAAAGACGGTGAAGTTGAAGATTCTGACAAGCCGATGTTTGCTACTCGAACAGCAATTATAATTTCTGCTATTCTAGTTGTTTTCTTGGGTTTGGCCTCGGGCCCAATCTTTGAGGTCTTTGAAAAGGCACTTTCCTAATTTGAAGCAGGCATTGGAAAAACCATTCTTGCTTGCTGCAATTGCGATTGGCTAGAGGTCCATTTTTCGCAATTGGCTGATGCCAGATTTAAAGCCTATGCGGACAATTTTTTCTAAATTTTTACTATTCAAACTAAAGTGGTCCGCAAAGAACATTTCGTCGTCTTGGGGCCGGGGATGAATATACAGATAGTCTACATTTGGCTTGTAGTGGACTCGATTTCGGATGATTTCTAAAATTTTTTCCCGGTGCTCTTCGGGTAAGTTCACCTGCTTAAAGTAGCCATCAATTGCGTTATACACAGAGCGAATATCCGTTTGGTGTTGGATATGCCGATCAATCTTTTGCTGCAGGACCTGATAGAGCGCCTGGTTTAGAATCATTGGAATGCCAAGTTTGTGAAGGCTTCCGATTTCTTCCGTGTAATGGTAGGGCTGCATCGAAAAGCTTGAAATAACCAGGTCGGCCCCGTGATCAGCCGCGACGTGGGTTGAAAGAGTATCGCGAATTTCCCCGTCGTAGAAGTACATGGTCTTCCCGGTTGGAGCTTTAATGCAATAAGGAGCAAAAACAGGGGGAATACTGACCGATGCGGCAACGGATTGACTGATCTTTGCGTAATTAACAAATTTTGTTGTGCGATTCTTATGTGTTTCCGGGAAGTTACCAAAGATCACTTTCCGACTGTGATTAAGTTGGGTGGCGACAATAAAAAGCTCAACACCCAATTTTTTAAAGTCATCGTGGGACAGAACATAACGACTTAGATATCTTTCCAATGCCGCTGACGTGAATAGGCCATTGATTTTGATCCAATTTTTTAAGATTGCCTCGAGACCCCCTTCGACAAAGGACTTTTTGAGTAAGCTCAAAGGCAGGGCTGAAAGTAGATTGAATCCATTTAAGGCAAAAATATCACGGTATCCAAGGGGCTTTAGCTTTTGCAGACCATGTTCTGAGTAGTAGGCCTTTTGGCCGACCCCCATCTGAAACGCATTCACCAGAGCCTCTAGTGAGTATCCAGCCGATAGTATCGATGAGACAAAGGCCCCAGCGCTAGATCCTACATAGAGGCGAATAGTCATTGGATCACCTTCGGGATACTTGCGGGCGACCTCCTCTTTGGTTCCACCAGCAAACTTAAAGCCCTTTTCCTGCAAGGCTAAGCAAACCCCAGTATGAAAGGCAGCTGCTTTAATGCCGCCGCCACTGAGGACAAGCGCTATCTTCTTCTTTTCTTTGATCTTGATAGCCATAATGTGATTATCTAATGCTATATGCCGTAAGTCTAGAGTTGATTCAGATCAAGGTCTTGATGAACACTTTGATTATCCCGACCTTTGAATAGTTTATTAAAGTTTTGGATATCTGACTAACCAGAAATTTGACAACACTGAGCATTTCGCTACAGTGATTAAGCAAGAAAGAGGTATCATCGAATGGCTCTTGATTGGATCCCGCTTACTGACTACTCAACTAAGTACAAGGTGAGTATCAGTACTCTTAGACGGAGAATTAAGACCGAAGAAATCAAGTTTTCGTTTGCGGACGGAAAATATTTGATTTTCGATGAACCGATTTCAGCTCATCAGAGTCTTGGAAGGCCTAGTCGCCCCTCCCCATCGGCACACAGCCCCTCCTTTGAAAGTTATTCCAAGACTTTGATGAGTGCTCAGATTCCGAGCACGAAACTGAACAAGGAGCCTCCGGCAGACGAACCAATTTTAACTGCTGCCAATAAGTTGCTGAACGAATTAAAACGAGCTTATACCCAAATACTTCAGGAAAAAGAGGAGCAGATACTTCAGCTTAACGCTGAAATATCTGATCTAAAGACACTGGTTCGTGTTCTTGAATCAGAAAATCAGCGCCTAGTTGGCTATTAAAATTTCCATAAAAAAAGGGTAAAGCAAATGCTCCACCCTTGATTTAAGAAATGTGTAAAACTAAGCTGCAGACGATGCTGCAGCTGGGTTTTTACTTTTCTTACCTTGCTTAGTTCCTGATGTTCTTTTTCCTGCTTTTACATTCTTATCAAATGCTACAGCAAAAACTTCGTCTAAATTTTCGACACAGATAAAGTTCATTTTATCTTTGAACTCAGCTGGAATATCCTGCAAATCTTTTTGATTCGCTAAAGGTATGATTATATCCTTTATCCCCTGTGACAAAGCGGCAAGACACTTTTCGCGAATTCCGCCGACCGGAAGAACTCTACCTTGTAAGGTGACCTCGCCAGTCATAGCCACATCATGTCTGACAGGAATATCCGTCATTAAGCTAACTAAGGCGGTCGAGATCGTTACTCCAGCCGAAGGTCCATCTTTAGGAATAGCTCCCGCAGGCAGATGGACATGGACATCAAATTTTTCAAAGAAATCCGAAGGAACGCCAAGTTCTTCCCAATGGGAACGTGCGTAGGTCATCGCCGCATGGGCGGACTCTTTCATGACGTCGCCCAATTGCCCAGTTAAAGTTAATCCGCCCTTTCCGCGATACTTTAAGGCCTCGACATAAAGCACTTCCCCACCAGCTTGGGTCCAGGCAAGACCTGTAACCACACCAACTTGCGAATCTACAAGTTTTTCATCGCGAAGAAAGCGCGGCGGACCTAAAAGATCAGGAAGATTATTTTCAGTTACTTCCAAAAATGAAGCTTCTCCGAGAACGACTTTCTTTGCAACTTTACGGCACACGGATCCGATTTCACGTTCAAGATTTCTGAGACCAGCTTCGCGAGTGTAGTGTCCAATCAGATATTTTATACCCTCATCGGAAAACTTAATATTTTCTTTGGTGATTCCATTCGCTTCAATCTGTCGATCAATCAAATGTGTTTTGGTTATAATCAACTTATCATTTTCTGTATAGCCAGGAATTTGTATCAACTCCATGCGGTCTCTTAACGCTGCAGGGATATTTTCTACAACATTGGCCGTCGCAATAAACAGAACATTTGATAAATCAAAATCGACATTCAAATAGTTATCGCGAAATGTAGAGTTTTGTTCTGGGTCTAAAACTTCAAGCATCGCCGCAGAAGGGTCACCGCGAAAATCTGATCCCAGCTTGTCAATTTCATCCAAAACAAGAACAGGATTATTGGTCTTTACCTGGCGAAGTGCTTGCACGACTTTACCTGGCATCGCACCAACGTAGGTACGTCGATGTCCGCGAATCTCTGCCTCATCTTTAACCCCACCCAATGAAACACGGAAATACTCTCGTCCCATAGCTCTGGCGATGGATTTTCCGAGCGAAGTTTTGCCAACACCTGGAGGGCCACAAAAGCAAAGAATTGGACCTTTCATTGAGTTCTTCAATTTGCGTACTGCAAGAAATTCAAGAACGCGGTCCTTCACTTTTTGTAGATCATAGTGGTCTTCATCTAAGATCTCTTTAGATCGCGCAAGATCAATTGCGTCCTCTGTTTTTTTACTCCAAGGAAGATCAATCAACCAGTCTAAGTAGGTACGAACCATCGATGCCTCGGACGCATCTGGATGCATTCTTTCCAGTCGAGTAAGTTGTTTAAAAGCTTCAGTTTCAACTGTTTCTGGCATTGCTGCCGCATGAACTTTTTCTCTTAATTCTTCCATTTCTTCTGATTTGGAATCATTTTCTCCGAGTTCACTTTTTATAGCTCGCATTTGTTCGCGTAGGAAATACTCACGCTGTGATTTAGACATTTCATCTTTTGCTTGAGTACGAATTTTAGCTTGCATGGATAGAACTTCAAGTTCGTTTGCAAGAATTTCATTTACCAAGCGCAAGCGTTCTTTGTGATCAACTGTTTCAAGAACCTTTTGTGCGTCTGGAACTTTGATTCCAAGGTTGCTGGCAATCAAGTCAGCTAACTTACCTGGATCTTGGACATCATCTAAAACTAAAAGAATATCCGGAGATAAAACCCGGCCCAATGCAATAATTTTTTCGATGTGTTCTTTTGCTGTGCGGATCAAAGCCTCAAACTCAACCGATTGGGCGTTATTGACAGGTTCCTCGATTCGCTCGACGGCCACCTCAAAACACGGAGAAGTTTTAACGAAGCTTTTAATTCGTCCTTTAGCTTCACCTTGAATTAGAATCTTAACCCTTCCATCAGATAGCTTTCTCATTCGCATGATCTTAGCGATGGTGCCAGTTGTATATATTGTTTCCGGTGTTGGGTTTTCTTCGGTGATTTCCTTTTGTGAGGCCAAAAAAATCAGCCGATTTTTACCGAGCGCATCTTCAACTGAGCGAATCGAAGCCTCTCTGCCAACGAATAGTGGGAGAATCATGTATGGAAAAACCACGATGTCTCTCACAGGAAGCATTGGTAAAGTTGCTGGTAAATCGGTAAGCTTTTCTTCAAAACTCATAGACCTTCTCCTCCGCAGCGGTACGGGCTGTTACTTTCAGTATGAAAATATTCGGTTTAGAGATGTGAATGCTTTAAGAAAAAAGGTCTGGAAAAGCCTTCTGAAGTGAAAAATTGGACTGACATCCATGTCAGCAAGCCTCGTGGGATGAGGCTAAGGTGCAGACTAGTTCATGTAATTACGCGGATCTTCTTGTTCTTCTTTGCATTGGACGCAGAGGTGAGCAAAAGGTCTAGCCTGTAGGCGTTTCAACCCAATGTCGTCACCACAGGACTCGCACTCGCCATAGCCACCAGCTTCGATTTTTCCCAATGCGCGCTCGATTTCAAACAACGCTTTGCGATCTCGCTCATGAAGATGAATGGATATGCTTAGACTAAAGTCCTCAGAAGCAGCTTCCGCCTCGTCAGAGAAGTGTGATCTCTCTGATGATTGCTCGGATTTGAACTCATTATTTTTATTCAATATTGAACCTTTTTGCTCTAGCAAAAAAGCCTTTATCGTACGGAGATCGGTCCCGCTCATCTTTACCCCCTCTAGCCAAGATGTTTGACCGTAAGATTCTCTTACAGGGGGATGGTTATGATTTGTATCTTTTGGAGTATCAATAAAAAACTTGTAAGTGCTTAAAACTTAACCACTATTTTCGACGCCTGGCGAAGTAGTTTTCCACAATATTGGCATCAGTTTTTAAGCCATTTTTACAATTTTTTAAGCGCGAAGATAACGCTGAGAAACAGCCTCTCGGATTTCGGCTCCTTCGATGCTTAGTCGAGTAAATGGAATTGCCAGCAAACGCTCTGTTTCAATTTTTTCAAAAGTTTCTTCGCAGATACCAAAGACACCGCGTTCAATTCGACCCAAGGCCATGTCGATTTCAAAAAGTTGATTGCGAATCCGTTCCTGCACGGTAAGCATTGCGTGCTCTTCGATATTCGCTGCACTTTGGTCGATTTCATCGCCGACATTTGTTTGGTTTTTTGCAAATTCTTGCCTAGACGTCTTGGCTCTGTTTAGAAGATCTTGTTTCATCGACAGCAGTCTTCTTTTGCAGTCCTGAACGATGTCATTAGCTGTGTCTTCGATATTCATAGGGCCTCCCTAGCAATGAGTCCGATTTTGTACCGGCCATGTGCAAAGATAGACCTTTGAAGAGCTTAACTAGGTTAGCAAAACTACCATAAAAAATTCTTATTTCTTAGATAGGCTCGACTGAAAAGGTACGACGATTCCGTTACTTAGGGTCAAAGAAAGCAGTGGTCGCAGGATTTCGCGATCTTCGCTCATTGAGAGCTCGCCCAGGGCCCCATTGAAATCGCTAAGCCGGTTTAGGGATTCATTAAGGGAATCACGGTTTGTGGCGCCCTGAGCGACAAGTTGGCGCAAGACTAGGGCAGAATCATATCCCTGCAACTCGAATACCCCTGGTTCATCTGAGTAGACAGCCTTAAAGTCGCGGACAAAGCTGGAGCGAGCCACCTTCTCATCAGTGCTTAAAAAACTATCGACGAAAAGCAGTGATTCAGAAAATGGCCCGGCCCGTTTGGCAATTCCAGAGATGTTCCACAGGTTGGTACCAAGAAGTTTTACCCCTTTAATTCCGTTGTAAGCCAACATAGCAGAAATCTGTCCCATGGCTTTGGCTCCATCTGGGATAAAAATCGCGTCGAAATTGACCACAGGGGGAAGTATGTCCCCTCCGACTTTGTCGCGATCAGTTTTTTTCTGCTGAGTGTCCTGCTGTTCTTTTGCGCGCAATTTGTATTCATCATGCCGGGCTTCAATATAATAAGTACCAACAAGCTTCTGGACCGCAAAACGAAAATCAGTTTCTTTAGGTGAGTAAGACTGAGCGGCAGTGATCTCACCGCCTCTGGCTAGAACTTCATCCCAAAAAATATTTGCGTACTCAATACCATAAGAATCATTTGGAAAAATAATCGCAAACTTAGTTAGATGTAAGTCGTGCATAGCCGTCCGCACTAAGTTGCGAACTTGCATTTCTGATGTCATGGAATTTCTGAAAATATTCGGACCTATTTCAGTGATTCCAGACTTTTGTGTCAAAGTTATCAAAGGGACACCCAGCTCGCTGGCCATTGCAGCTTCAGCAGTAGCTGTTTTGCTAATTACACCGCCAACAATCGCAATGACGTTGTCTTCTTTGATCAGTTTATCAATTCCCCTGCGGGCCAGATCTGGATTTGCCTCGCTATCAACAACTGCAAGTCGAAAGCTAGTGGGAATTTTAGATCCAAAGCCAAGACCGAGTTGAATTCCACGCAAAATCTTTTGTGAAACGCCAGCCTGTTTCCCGGTTAAAGGCAACACGACTCCCACAGTTTTTGGTTCAACTTTTTTTAAACTTTCAAGTTGTTCCAGGTATTGACGAGCTCGTTCTGAGCGTGTGGGTTCTTCAGTAATTGCCATACAACGCCCAAAAAATTTTCTGGCCAAACTATAGTCGCGCTTTTCTAAACTGAGCTCACCTAAGCGAAACCAAGCCGCAGATTTCAAAGGAGTCGAGCGAGCTTTATCCGTAAACTGTTCAAGTTCATCGCCTGAAAGCCGAGCATCGATAATTTCAAAAGACTTTTCTTTGTACTTATCGTGATTACCGGACTGTGCGGGATCTTGAATTCCAAAATCGTAATTAAAAAGCACGCCTAGCCAATGGGCCGCCTGAGTATTTTTTCCGACCTCATTTGTCAGCAACTGTTCACTTGAAAAAGAAGGCTTCGGATCTGAGTTTGTGGCTGCTGTTGGTACGGGTGCTATTAAAATAGCTGGACGTTTTTTCGCCGTTTCTTGTTCTCTATATATAGATCGCGTTGAAGAGCAACCAACAAGCACAAACAGGAAAAAAAATTGAGCTATTTTCACTTTCGAGTCCTTATCAATTGATTCATTCGCTCTTTGAAAGCTTTAACCTGAGGAGTTTCGTCGGAAGTTTTAGCAAGCTCTTCAAGCAACTCTTTATGGCGCCCGCTTAAATGTGCCGGTGTATCAACTAGGACCCGGACCAACATGTCCCCAGACCCAAACCCTCCGGCCTTAGGAAAACCTTTACCTTTGACCCGAAGAATTTGGCCGCTATGAGTTCCGGGCGGTACGCGAATTGAAACTTTTCCTGTGAGGGTCGGAATTTCGATCTGCGCACCAAGGATTGCATCGACATAACTAATAGGCACTTCGACGATCACATCATCTTCATCACGTTTAAAAAGCGAATGCTCTTGCACATTAATCACTACATAGAGATCGCCGTTAGGTCCGCCATTGGGACCAGCGTCACCCTCATTTGTCAGTCGTAAGCGTTGGCCATGTTTTACGCCAACTGGAACTTTTACGGACAATCGAGCGGTTTCATCTTTGCCGCTGCGATTACGGACAAAGGAGACTGTCCGTTCACAGCCGGTTGCTGATTCTTCAAATGAAACGCTCAGTGTATAGCGAAGGTCGGCTCCACGTTGCTTTCGAGTTTGACGAAAACCACCGGAAGGACCGCCTCGACCGCCAAAGACATCTCCGAAAATGTCTCCGAAAATATCCTGAAAATTTTCAGTATTACCTTCATTAAAACCGCCAAATCCGCCTTGAGGTCCTCCAGGTCCGCCGCCGGAAAATCCCTGTTGAGAGCCTGAAAAACCGAATTGATCATACATTTCGCGTTTTTTAGTATCACTCAGAATCTCATATGCTTCAGAAGCTTCTTTAAATTTATCTTCGGCTTTTTTATCACCTGGATTTTTGTCGGGATGAAACTTCATCGCCAATTTTCGATAAGCCTTTTTAATTTCGTCTGGGGTGGCATTGCGTGCAATTCCGAGTAAAGCGTAGAGATCTTTTTTCGCCATAAACTATTTAGCAGTTGGAGTCTTTGCGACTACAACTTGTCCTGGGCGAATAAACTTATCTAGCAATTTATATGGTTTCCTAAAAACTTTTGAAACATGCCCTTCTGAAAAATCTGAGGTTTCTTCAGCGCCAAGTGCCTCATGCACCGAAGGATCAAAAGGCAGGCCCAGGGCTGGTACTTCTGTTACGCCAAAGCGCTGAAGTAAGGATTTAAATTCGCCAGCGGTCATTTCGACGCCCTTAACATAATTTTGAAGACTTTCAGCAGTGACCTTGGACTGAAGAGCTCGTTCGAAATTGTCTAAAACAGTAAGCAGTTCAATAAAAACTCTTTCTGAACCGTATTTCATCAATTCCGAGCGTTCTTTTACGGCATGCCGGCGATAGTTTTCAAACTCAGCCTTTAGGTATAGAAAATCGTTCTTATACTTTTCAGCTTGGGCTTTGAAATCTTCCTCAAAGGAAGTGGTGGTTTGTGAGCTCTCAGGAACTTGGCCATTTTCGTCAGACACGGAAACCCTCCAAAAGAAGCAAATTTTAAATCAATAACCAGACGACTCTATACACTAATTTGATAATTCTCAATCGTTGGTCAAGGATCTATTGGGAAATTTCGCCTGCTAAAAAGGTAAGAGCAGCAAACACTTGGTTACTTAGTAAAATACCTTCCTCAGTAAGTCGCCATCTGCCATTGTCGTAGCGCACAATCCAACCCCGGTCCTCTAAGGTAAAAAGCTGTTTTTCGATGGAATCAACAGCTTTAGCCCCAAATTTTTGACGAAAAAGAGAAAGTTCAATACCAGACTCTTGGCGTAGGGAAATATGGCAAAAGTCCGTCACAGACTGGTGAAACTCAAGGTGCTCGCACTGCTGTGCTGGCAAATTTGTCGAAGCCTCGGTAAACAACCTGCCGCGATTGTTTTCGATTTGTTCATGATAGGCGCCAATTGAGCTAGCATTCCAGTAACGCAGGCCCCAATTTTTGTTAATGGAATACGAATGTGCACTGAGGCCTAGACCCCAATAGGGTGAATCATCCCAATAAAGGGAATTGTGTTTTGATTCAAATGTCGGAAGGCAAAAGTTAGAAATTTCATATCTTAGATAACCCGCCTGGCCCAATACTTTATTGATCTCTTCGAACATTTCAATCTGGGTTCCTTCTAAGGGGCGATTCTTGGAAAGAACATGGCCCTCAGGAACAGTCAGGCAATAGGGACTGAGATGATTTGGCAAAAACTGAAGAACTTCTTCCAGATCGGCCTGCAGGCCAGGCAAAGTCTGTGTTGGCAAAGCAAATAGCAGGTCAAAGGAATAGTTGGCCTTAAAACTCTGAATCAGACGCAAGGTCTCTCTGGTTTGTTCGGCATTGTGTTCTCGATTGACCATTTTCAACAATCGGTCATCAAAAGTTTGCGCACCAACGCTAAAGCGATTCACCCCACCAGAAAGATAGGTTTCCATCTTTTTGCCTGTAATTGTTGCTGGATTGATCTCGATGGTAATTTCAGTTTGAGGTCCTGCGATAAAACCGTAATTTGCAAGGGTTCCGATAATCGATACAATGTGATTGGGGTCGAGCAGACTCGGAGTACCGCCGCCAAAGTAAATAGAGGTTAAAACGCCTTTTTGGTAGCAGCCTTCGGTTTGACGAATTTCCTCACTTAGCAGCTGAACGTATTGCTCTGGGGGCATTATTTGACTTTGTTCATAGGTTGAAAAATCGCAATAAGTGCAACGCTGAAGACAATATGGAATATGGATATAGATACCAAACTTTGAGCTCACAGAGGAGCAAACTAGAATATGCTAAAGAAATTTCAACTTAAAAATGGCCTAAAGGTACTTCTTTTTGAAAGTCACAAGTCGCCAGTTGTCTCAATTCAATCGTGGGTTAGAACAGGTAGTGCTGACGAAAAGAAGGGGGAAGAGGGAATAAGTCACTTCATCGAGCATTTGCTTTTTAAAAGCACCCGGAAGTTCAAAGTCGGGGAAATCGCTGCGTTTATTGAGGGCTCTGGTGGCGAACTCAACGCTTATACGTCTTTTGATCAAACTGTTTTTTACATCACAATTTCTAAGCAATTTTCTGACCTGGGATTGGAAGCAATTTCAGAGATGATGGGATACCCAAAATTTGATGCGGAAGAAATAAATCCAGAACGCGAAGTCGTAGTGGAAGAAATTAAACGCGGAAACGACAGTCCAGGGCAAAAAGCAAGTAAGCTTCTGTTTTCTACCGCCTATGCAAAGCACCCCTATCGCTTGCCAGTCATTGGTTATGAAAAAAACGTGCGCTCTTGGTCGGCAAAAAAACTAAAACAATATTATCAATCGCGCTATTCTCCAAAAAATATGTTTTTAGTAATCGCTGGTGATTTTGATTCGTCAGAAATTAAGAAGAAAATCCAAAATCATTTTGGCCCAATTGAAAGTCACAAAATCAGAAAATCACTGCGCATCAAAGAGCCCGTTCAGAAGAAAAGTAAAGTAGAAGTCGAAGAAGCCGCTTTTGAGCAATCTCTACTTTATATATCTTGGAAAACGCCAACCGTAAAACACGATGATATTCCGGCCTTAGATGTTCTAGCTTTAACTTTAGGGCAAGGTGATAGCAGCCGCTTGGTGAAAAAGCTAAGAATCGAAAAAGCAGTTGTGAATTCAATTGGCTCAAGTGTTTTTTCAGCCCAAGACCAAGGTCTGTTTGTAGTTTCAATGGGCTACAATAAAGAAAATCTGGACGAAGCTATGACTGGAATCATGGAAAGTATTAAGAACATAATTCAAGAAAAAATTACCGATGAAGAAATAAAGAAATCTATTACTAACCTTGAATGCGAGCAATTCTATTCTTCGGAAACCGTTGATGGATTGGCTCGACAAATTGGTAACTCTGAATTTTTAATGAACCGGCCTGACTATCTAAAAAAATACATTTCTCAAATTCGAAAAGTGAATGAAAAAGAGCTAAAAAGAGTGGCGAAAAAGTATCTCATTCCTGCAACAATGACAATTACCTGCATGACTAATGATAAAAGAGTCCCGGTAAAATCCGCTTTGCAAAAATGGACAAAGGATTATGCAAACCAGTTCTTAAAATGGAAAAGCGCACCAACTTCAAAAGCAAATCTAAAACTGGGTAAGTCGTGGCCAACTCGTCTAGGTTCTAAAAAATCGGATCTTAAAATTTTGCAGCTTACAAATGGGGTCAGGGTATTGATTCGTAAGTCTGAAGATACCCATACGGTTTGTGCAAAAGCTGCATTTCTTGGCGGCGTTCGTGCGGAAGATCCTAAACTTGAAGGCGTTGTCGAGCTCTTGGGTCGCAGTTGGACCGGGGGAACTGAAAATCTTTCGGAATCTGATATTTACAAAACAATTGAATCTTTAGGATCGTCGCTGTCGCCAGTTTGTGGTCGCAATTCAATTGGCCTTAGTCTTGAGTCTTTAGTGCCTTTTGAAGGAAAAGCGGCCGATCTCTTTCTTGAAGTACTCACTCGACCCCTATTCCCGACCGAGGTTGTGGAGCGGGAAAAGCTAGTTCAAATTGAACAAATTAAAGCCCGAAATGACAAGCCCTCTCAGCTCTGTATTCGCGAATTTATGCGTCTGCTCTTTCACAATCATCCCAATGGAAAAGACGTTTTAGGCTCGGAAGAAACCCTAAAACACACCGGCAGCCGTGAAGTCCAGTCACTATGGAAGACGCTAGCACAGCAAAAAAACTTAACCCTTATGATTTCCGGAAATATCAACGAGGATCTTTGGCTAAAAAAACTTGAAAAGGGATTGTCGCATTTTACAAAAGGGGAAAAATTCAACAAGCATTGGCCAGTTCAAGAACTTAAAAAAGATGAATTTATTTTTACTGAATTGAAGAAAGAGCAAAGCCACCTCGTCTATGGGTTTCATGGTTTAACTATGATGGATCAAGAAAAATACGCCCTACATGTTCTTCAGTCTATTTTGGCTGGCATGGGTGGCCGTTTGTTCATCGAACTTCGAGAGAAAAATTCCTTAGCGTATTCCGTTTCCCCACTGAGCCAAGAGGGTATTGAGCGGGGATACTTTGGCGCCTATATTGGATGTTCGCCCGAAAAAGTTCCAAAGGCCTTAGAAATGATGAAACAAGAATTTAAGAAGCTTTGTGATCACAAGATTTCAGACTTAGAATTAGCAAGAGCCAAACGCTATTTGGCCGGAAGACACGATATCGATTTGCAACGCACCAGCGCATTAGCCAACAGCATTCTCTATGACGACATTTATGGGATTGATCCCTTAGAAACCTTTAAAGCTGCTGAACACTATTTTGCGGTTACCAGCGAGCAAGTTATGGCTGTTGCCCAGAAGTTGTTTAAACAGAAAACGATTACCTCTTTGGTGGGTCCGAATAACCCCCTGTTATAGATGCAATTCGCTGTTCTTATTCAAGGCCTGACTCTTGTCCAGAAAAGCAACTGGACCGTTTCAATATGATCCACCGGGATTCACATCCGGGTCGATTTCAGCCGATAATAGATAAGGACTATATGTCAAATCTTGCGAAGAACATTTTAACTTTTGATCCCAACGAGCTTTTATTAAGCCCAAAGGAATACTTTGCTGAAATGGTGCAGTCAGGATTTAGCAAGCGGAACATTAAGAAAAACCCAGCTGTTGAAGTCTACTTAGTTGATCTTCTTGCTCACTACTTAGATGCAAGAAATCTATTTGATGAGCCGACTAAAGAAAATGGTGAAAAGAATCCGTCGACCTTGGCAGAAATGTTTCTTACTGCCAGCAACTCGGACCATTTAGAAAAAATAGGTCTGCTTAAAAAGTTAGGTGACCGCACGCTCTATATTTCTGGATTTTTTGGAGACTCGTTGTCCCGTAAGGTCGTAGATATCGATTACTACGTCGAGATGGGCGGGGCGGCCTATGGCTCGTTAGCGGACTGTGTCCGCGAAGATGATTTAGCTTACGTCTACAATACCTTTTCAACCCGATTTGTTGAATTTGTCGATGTTCTAACCTATATCAGTCAACAGTCCTTTGTTCAGAATGACGAAAGCATCCTTCGGCTTTACGAACGCTATATCAAAACAGGTTCTGAAGTTGCTCGACAGAAACTGATCGAGATGGGTGTGATGATCGTCAGCCCCGACCAAGTCAGGTCAAGTAAGCAGGATTGAATCCGAAAAGAAAAGTGACTCTGTAAAGCCTTAAGAGTATAAAAAAGACTATATGTTTAGCATGAGCGAAATTGCCTTTTTAGTTATTATTGCATTGATCTTTATTGGCCCCAAGGAGCTC
The DNA here is from genome assembly GCA_943330705.2 of Streptomyces griseus. Taxonomy (GTDB): domain Bacteria; phylum Bdellovibrionota; class Bdellovibrionia; order Bdellovibrionales; family Bdellovibrionaceae; genus CALQIT02. Next base: position 114,525 of record CALQIT020000001.1, on the reverse strand, counting down.
CCACAGCTAGCGAGAACCTTGGGTCGTTTTTTGAATGAAATGAAACGAACAACTGATTCTATCAAAGATGAATTCACAACCAAGCATTTAGATCCTCACCTTTTAGAAATTAAAAAAAATATCTCTGAAAACATGGATTTAAATATTAAAACTGACAATCTAAACACCAATCAGGTGCCGATTTCTTCCGACAGTGGGGAAAATGGCCCGACATATTCAGACCCCGCACATCGCCCTGATTTTTCTCACTTAGAAAATGAACAACTCTCGCTTGTTGAAATTCAAACCACTGACGGCTCTGACAAAAAAAGTGAAATAGATGACCAAAAAAAACGAAGAACTTGAAAAGCAGAATTTTACTTTAGTCGACCATCTCGGTGAGCTCAGAACGCGACTGATTAATTCGGCTTGGATTATTGCTCTTTCTACCGGAGCTTGTTTCTATTTCAGTCAGCAAATTTTTGATTTTTTGCGAAGTCCTGCCGCCCCTTATCTTCCCGGTGGCGGTTTGGTTTTTACGGGACCTGCAGATAAATTCATCGCCCATATTAAATTATCTTTTTTTGCGGGAATTGTGTTTTCTTGTCCTTTCTGGATCTATCAAATATGGAAATTCGTTGCACCAGGTCTTTATAGTAAAGAAAAAAAATATACAGTTGGATTTATAATCAGCGGAACGGTTCTTTTTATAACTGGAATTTCTTTCGCTTACTTTTTAGCTTTGCCTGCAGCGTTTAAATATCTTTTTAATTTTGGTGGTGACGTCGATAAACCAATGATTACCATCGACCAGTATTTGTCGTTTTTTGTTTGGTCGACTATGATGTTTGGTGCGGCATTTGAGTTGCCTCTGATTATTGTGCTTCTTGGGATGCTAGGTATTGTGAACCAAAAACTACTTCGCGAGAAGCGTCGCTATGCGATCGTAGCGTTATCAACAATTTCGGCGTTAATTACTCCGCCTGATCTTTTGAGCATGTTAATGATGCTTGGGCCGATGATAGTGCTTTACGAGATTTCAATACTTATTGTCGGTTTCTTTGAGATGAAAAAAACTGAAGCTGAAAATCAGAATGAAAATGAATAGAATTCACTATCAGCTACGGGGTTTCAAATTTAATTAGAACTGTCCCCGAATCAACCGAATCCCCTTGTTTGACACAAATTTGTTTAATTTTCACTTCCGACGAACTGCGCATTTCGTTTTCCATTTTCATCGCTTCCATTATTAACAGAGGCTTGTTGGGTTTTACCACATCACCTTCTTTGACAAAAATTTCGATAATTTTTCCAGGCATTCCGCATTTTAATTCTTTGTCGGCACCAAGTCCACCACCCCGCTTCAGTGATTCATGCAGAAGCATTTCTTCATTAAATATTTTCACTGATTTGAATGAGTTCCTTGTATAGATTGTATACAAAGTGTCTTTTCCAACAACGTCGATCATGTAAGATGCGCCCTGAAATAAAAAGCTAAAATAGCTTTCTGATCGTTTGTAGTCGTCTTTTGATAGGTCGTAGTGAACCCATTGGCTACCTTCTTCTTGCAAAGAAATTTTCCAGTGATTTTTATTTTCTATCACATCGACTTTAAACTTTTTACCTTTTAGTTCAGCTTCAAAATACATACTACATCCTCAGTTGGATTTTGCGGCCAACACGCTTCCAATTCGATACCACATTTAGGCTACGAACGTCTTTTGATTTTCTGTCATTAAATGCGGTGATTGCTGCAGCAATTAGAAATACGTGTTCTGGAACTTCTTTAAACATTTCTGGTTCCATCAATTCAAAGTTTTTTTCCAAGAACTGAGTCGTATAGCTTCCATCCAAAAATTTTGGATGTTTTAAAATTGTTTTATGAAGGGCAATATTTGAGCGGATACCAGAAAGAATGAACTCGCTTAAGGAACGCTCCATACGAGCTATTGCTTCTTGTCTTGTTTCCCCCCAGGTAATGACTTTGGCGATCATCGGATCGTAATAAATTGGAACTTCGTAGCCAGGGTAGGCGTAAGAATCCACGCGAACAAAGGGCCCTTGCGGATGTCGACAAGCACGAATCAATCCAGGGCTTGGCTGGTAGGTGACCGGGTCTTCAGCGCAAATCCGGACTTCGATAGCATGTCCTTTTTGTTTAAGATCTTCTTGCCGGAAGCTGAGCTTTCTACCAAGTGCCACAAAAATTTGCTCTTTAACCAGATCTGTGCCGGTTACAATTTCAGTTATTGGATGTTCAACCTGTAAGCGAGTATTCATTTCCATAAAGTAGAATTCTTTGGTCGAATTATCAAAAATGAACTCGATAGTTCCGGCGCCGACATAGCCAATTTGTTTGGCTGCACGAACTGAACATTCCCCCATTTTTAAACGAACATCATTTGGTACCGAAGGGGAGGGGGACTCTTCAATAATTTTTTGATGACGCCTTTGCACTGAACATTCGCGCTCAAAAAGATGAACAGTGTTGCCGTGGGTGTCTCCAAAAACTTGAATTTCGATGTGCTTAGGGTCGCTTACAAATTTTTCAATATAGACAGTACTGTCCTTGAAATAATTTAAGCCTTCCGAGCGGCAGGCCCGAAAAGCACTTTCTAATTCTGAATCGTGGCGAACAACGCGCATTCCTTTTCCGCCACCTCCTGCCGAAGCCTTGATAATAATTGGCAATCCTATTTCTTTGCAGATAACTCGAGCTTCTTCCACAGTCTCAACTGGGCCAGGGCTGCCCGGGACGGTGGGAACTTTTGCATTTCTCATCAATGCTTTGGCTGAAAGCTTATCACCCATGGCTTCGATATTTTCAGGTGTTGGTCCAATGAAAACAATTCCCGCGGCCTTACAAGATCTTGCAAAATGGGTGTTCTCTGAAAGAAATCCATATCCCGGATGTACGGCGTCAACCCCAGCTTTAATTGCAACTTCAAGAATTTTGTCAGCGCGTAAATAGGATTCTGTACTTGGCGCCGGGCCAATATTATAGGCCTCGTCAGCCAAAAAGACATGAAGGCTATCACGATCGGCGTCACTAAATACGGCAACCGTCAAAATTCCAAGCTCGCGGCAAGCGCGCGTAACTCGGATTGCGATTTCACCTCTGTTGGCCACTAAAACTTTTTTAAACATAAATACTCCAGGTTACAGAGGGATATTTCCGTGTTTTTTTGGCGGATTTACATCACGTTTATTTTTTAACATCTCTACAGCATCAATCAAACGCTTTCTGGTCAACGAAGGTTCGATCACTTCATCAGTTAGACCAAGCTCGGCCGAAATATACGGGTTGCTAAACTTTTCTTCATATTCTTTAATCAATCGCGCTTTTTCAGCCACTGGATCTTTAGCTTTTGCGATGGCTTCGCGAAAGATAATATTCACGGCACCCTCTGCCCCCATAACGGCAATTTCTGCTGTTGGGTAGGCCAAGTTGATATCGGATCTTAGAAGTTTAGAGCCCATTACAATGTAAGCACCGCCATAAGCTTTGCGCGTAATCAGAGTTACCTTTGGGACGGTTGCCTCCGCATAAGCATACAACAATTTTGCGCCGTGGGTTATCAGGCCACTCCATTCTTGGTCTGTCCCGGGCAGAAAACCAGGCACATCAACTAATGAAACTATCGGAATATTGAAAGCGTCACAGAAGCGAATAAAGCGAGCCGCTTTTCTACTGGCCTCAATATTTAGGCAACCTGCTAAAACTTGTGGTTGATTGGCAACAATTCCGACGCTGCGGCCATTGAGTCGGGCAAAACCAACAATGATATTTCCGGCAAAGTGTTTGTGCACTTCCAAGAAGTAATGTTCATCAACAACTTCGGAAATAAGTTGAAGCATATCATATGGCTTTTTCGGATTATCCGGAATGAGTTTGTTTAAAATTTCACAAATGCGGTCGGGGCGATCTCTAGTCGGTAAGGTTGGCGTATCATCCAAATTGTTGGAGGGTAAAAAACTCATGAGCTCGCGGATCATTAGCAAAGTTTGCTTATCATCGTCGCAGGCAAAATGTGCGACGCCAGATTTTGTACTGTGGGTAAGTGCGCCACCAAGCTCTTCTTTGGTAACATCTTCGTGAGTGACCGTTTTAATTACATCTGGTCCAGTTACGAACATGTAACTTGTGTCTTTGACCATAAAGATAAAATCAGTAATTGAAGGGCTATAGACAGCTCCGCCTGCGCACGGGCCCATAATGCCGGTGATTTGCGGGACAACACCAGATGCCAATGTGTTACGCAGGAAAATATCAGCGTATCCAGCAAGGGACTCAACCCCTTCTTGGATTCGCGCTCCGCCTGAGTCATTTAGCCCAATGACGGGGGCGCCATTTTTGACCGCCAAATCCATAATTTTACAGATTTTATTGGCCTGTGTTCGCGACATCGAGCCGCCAATCACCGTAAAGTCTTGCGAATACACATAAACAAGCTTGCCATTCACCCGGCCATAGCCTGTGACAACACCGTCCCCAGGTGAGCGATTATTTTCCATGTCAAAATTTGAACAGCGATGAACGACGAAACGATCGGTTTCAACAAAAGAGCCCGGATCTAATAAAATATCCAAACGCTCACGGGCCGTCAGTCGATTACCTTGCTTGTGTTTTGCAATTCGCTTTGCTCCGCCGCCCTCCATTGCTTTCTCATTGCGGGCTTCTAAATTCTGAATGCGAAATTGGGTTGTTATTTCTTGATCCACTTAAACTTCCTTTCAAAACACTGATCAACTCTTTGATCTTTAAATTGCGAATTCAATATATTGGGGTTGTAAAATAAAATGAAGCTTATGGATAACTGCGCCCGTAAAGGCGTGGGAATGGAATTGTTTCCCGCACATGAGGAAGTCCACAAATCCAACCCACAGTTCTTTCTAAACCTAAACCAAAACCAGAGTGCGGAAAAGATCCATATTTTCGCAGGTCATTGTACCAGCGGAAGTCTTCTTCGCGCAGGCCATGTTCCTTTATCTTTCGATGTAAAATTTCCAGATTGTCTTCCCGTTGGCCACCGCCAATCATTTCACCGTAGCCTTCAGGTGCAAGTAAGTCGCAACCCATGGCATAACCTGGATCCTTTGGATCTTCCTTCATGTAAAAAGCTTTAACGGCAGCGGGATAGTGATGCACAAAAACTGGTCGCTCATATTTTGCGCCAATAATAGTTTCATCAGCTGCGCCAAAATCATCGCCAATAATAAATTCAGGATTCTCTTTTTTTACCATTTCTGCTGCGTCCCGATAATGCAAACGTGGAAATGGTCCTTTAATACATTCCAATTTCGAAAAATCGCGCTCTAAGGACTTTAGCTCTTCACTTTTATTTTTTAGGGTTCGTTGGACTACGTATTCAACAAATTGTTCAGCAAGCTCCATATTGTCATACATATCATTGAAAGCCACTTCGGGCTCGACCATCCAAAATTCTATAAGATGTCTTCGGGTTTTGGATTTTTCAGCGCGAAAAGTTGGGCCAAAACAATAAACTTTTCCAAGGGCTGCAGCAGTGGCTTCCATATATAATTGGCCACTCTGGGAAAGATACATTTTTTCATCAAAAAATTTGGTTTCAAAAAGATTTGAGGTTCCTTCGCAAGCACTGGGCGTAAAGATTGGAGCGTCCGTTAAGGTAAAACCACGGCCATCAAAAAAATCACGAATTGCACTTATGATTTCATGCCGGACCCGAAGAATTGCGTGCTGCCGCTTTGAGCGCAGCCACAGGTGACGATTCTCCATTAAGAAATCAGTACCATGATCTTTCGGTGAAATGGGATAGTCCGAGGATTTTCCAATAATCTCCATCGACTTTGCGCCGATTTCAAAAACACCCGCTTGCTTTGGATGTTGGCGAACGACACCAACCAAACTTAAAGAGCATTCCTGGGTAATCTGTTCGAAGTTATCAAATGCCGAGTCCTCGCATTCGCCACGAAAGAAGATGCACGAGACAATCCCTGTGCCATCGCGAAGTTCTAGGAATTTAACCTTGCCCGATGAGCGAACCTGATAGGCCCAACCTTTAAGTTCGATGGTTTGGCCAACAAGGTCCTTCAGATCCGAAATATAACGCCTCATATAAAAATCCCTCTAATTGCGAAATTACACGCAAGATAAGCTGTCTTTTTACCACGAGGAATTTTTGAGAAGCATCCAAAATTTTACGGGACGAGACGTCGAATTTCTGCCAATGCCTTAACTACGTTCAGACGGCCACGGGACGAGACCTTAAGTTCTTTGCCAGTGATCACGTCGGCCGAAGAAAGTAATGCCGCCTTAATTTGCACAGCGGTTGCGCTTGGTTTGGCACTCCATAACAAAGCAGCTGCGCCAGAAACAAAGGGTGCTGCCATGCTAGTTCCTGACATTTTCATATATCCAGAGTTTACGGTGCTAATAATATCGACCCCGGGGGCGCCGATATGAACTAGATTAAAGCTTCGGTTGGAAAAACCCGCCATGTAGTCGCTTGTGCTGGTTGCCGCCACAGTGATTTGGTGAGGAAAGTTGTAAACCGCAGGGTAAGAGTAGTACCAGGGCTCTTTGTCATAATCTGTTGATTCATTTCCGGATGCTGCGACAAATAGGACATTTGCCGTACTCAGTGCCGAAACAGCGTCACTGAGTGCTTTTGAGCATGATGGACCACCCCAGCTTGCGTTAATTACCTTAACACCACGGCTTACCGCGTATTGAATGCCTTGTATGGCGGCCCCAAGGCTGCCTCGGCCATCCGCGGCCATGAAATTAACCGGGACTAAGCGTGCCTTTGGCGCAATTCCCTTCATTGCACCTTGGTTCGGGTCGGCCAGGATAATTCCGGCAACATGGGTCCCATGGTCTTCTGTGGAGTTCACTTCGGGTTCCGGTTTATTAGCAAAAAAATCCCAACCGTAAATGTCGTCGATCAGTCCGTTTTTGTCGTCATCAACGCCGGGAAGACCTTTTGCTTCAGCATCATTTTTGGCAAGGCGTGAGTTTATCTGCGGGTGGGAGTAAGTAATACCTGCATCAACAACCGCAACCAAAACCCCTTCACCATCAACACCTTCTGCTAAGGCTTTATCAGCACCAATACGCATTTCGCCCCAATTGTCTGGAGTATCCAATGCTGTTCCACTTTTTTCATAGGTGGTGGTGTCGTTAACAGATATTTCTTTATCAAATTCGACATGCTTAATTGCAAGTAACCTGGGTTCGATAAAATTTCTAGAAAAAGCATCGGCATCGAACTCATTTTCAATTGAAATGTGACCATCTTCCCATTGCACGATGAATTGGCTGCTCATCCGGTCTGCCGTGCAGGTTGATGCTTGAGTGTCTTCTTTTTCTGGAAATACTCCGCTTACATCTTTTTTTGGCGAGCAAGCCACCAGCAACACCAAGGTTCCTATCGTAAATCCTGCCTTGATTACTTCCATGTTTTCTCCAGCGCGCGGAAGCGTCTTATCAGTGAGACGCGGGCAAAGTGGGCGCTGGTTAGCTTATCGGCAGGTGTTTACCGGGAATAAAGGCTGGTAAAAAGATATACGATTTGGCGCAAATTACTGGACCCTAGGCAAAGGTCCAGCATCTAGAAGTTCGACAAAAAAATTGTAAATAAGACCTTATTTTTTAGCTCTTAGCTTTGGCTGAAATAAAACTAGCTTATCTAGATAACAGCGACGAAATCCATAAGCGCTTTGGTGAAGGCAGCCTCGACCTTTGTTGCAGTTTCGGTGACGTCGTTATGGCTCAGTTTGTGACTTGCAATGCCTGCTGCAAGGTTCGTAATGCAGCTGATGCCAGACACCTTCATTCCCATGTGATTGGCGACAATGCATTCGCTGACAGTGCTCATGCCAACTGCGGAACAACCAATCATCTTTAGGTATCGAACTTCTGCTGGGGTTTCATAGGTAGGCCCAGAAAGACCACCATAGATGCCCTTTTGGTAACGAACTCCATTTGTTTTAAAGATACTCTCAAGCTTGGCACGCAGTTCTTTGTCGTAAGCCTCGGTCATGTCGGGAAAACGTGGGCCAAGCTCGTTTAGATTTGGTCCAATCAAGGGATTGGTCCCCGTCAAGTTAAGGTGATCTTCGATGATCATTAAATCACCAGCCTGCATTCCGTCGCCGCAACCTCCGGCAGAGTTGGTCAAAATTAAGGTCTTAACTCCTAAAAGACCCAAAACCCGAGTCGGGAAAACCACTTCATCCATCGAGTGTCCTTCGTAAAAATGGGTTCGCCCTTGCAGAGCTAAAACCCTGCGACCCTCGATCAGCCCAACAATCAAAAGTCCCGAGTGACCAATGACAGTTGGCGCGAAAAAATTGGGAATTTCAGAAAAAGGGATGGATACTTCAATTTGAATTTTTTTTGCAAAAGCCCCAAGCCCGCTACCTAAGGTAATTGCGATTTCAGGAGTTATTTTGATTTTCTTTTGCAGAAAAGAAACAGTTTGATTTAGCTTCTCCATGGTTTTCTCCATGGATTTCTTTACAACATCAATATTTTCCATTTTCCAAATCTCCTTACGAAATGACCTTCAGAATCAGCGGAAGCACGGTTGGTTGGACCTGCGAAATAGTAACAGTGGCTCGCAATCGATCCGAGTTTGCCTGGAGCAAGGATAAATCAGCGCCATAAAAAGTAAATAGAAGTTCGCCAATTTTGACCTGATCACCGATTTTTGCATGGAATTCAATCCCTGCGGTGGGTTCAATCACATCAGTAACCTTAGAGCGACCAGCATGAATCAAAATTCCACAAATACCAATGGCCTCAGAATTCATTTTCGAAATATAGCCGGATTGAGTGGCTAAAACCGGAAGAGAATGGTTGGGACGAGGCAATTCTAAAATTTTCCCGCCATGTACTTCGCAAAGTTCGACAAATTTTTTGTATGCCTTTCCCGATTGCAAAGTATTTTCTGCCAATTCATAGGCAGATTTAAAATCCTTAGCCGATCCGGCAATGAAAAGCATATGGGCAGATAGCTGCAAAGAAAGTTCTCGCGTCTCATTGTAAAATTTGCGACGGGCCACTGAGGCTGGAACCGTGCCTTGCAAAATATCAAGACACTCTTGAACTTCTAAAGAATTTCCCGCGAAAGCGCCTAAAGGTTGGTCCATATTAGTTAGTAAGGCGACAACTTTTTTCCCGTAACCTTTGGCAATAGCAATTAAGCCCAGTGCAAGCTCTTCAGATTTTTCGGGATTCTTCATAAAAGCGCCAGAGCCAAATTTTACGTCTAGAACTAAACCATCGATCCCTTCGGCTAACTTTTTGGACATAATACTTGCGCAAATCAATGAAAGGTTTTCGACGGTGCCGGTAACATCTCGTAGCGAATAAATCTTTTTATCTGCCGGACAGATATCTTTTGTTTGTCCCGCAAAACAAATTTTAATTTTTTCAACAGCCTCAATAAATTGCGACAAAGTTAATTGTGTATTGAAGCCAGGAATACTTTCAAGTTTATCAAGGGTGCCGCCTGTATGTCCAAGTCCACGACCAGATATCATTGGTACCGCGACCCCCGCTGCCGCAACAATAGGGCCTAAAATTAAACTGGTTTTATCGCCCACCCCGCCGGTGCTGTGTTTATCAACCTTAAAACCTGGAATATGTGCCAGATCGACAACCGTTCCAGAGTGCAACATGGATTTGGTTAACGCCAAAGTTTCAGTCTCATTCATGCCTTGAAAGTAAATTGCCATGAGTAATGCTGCCATTTGGTAGTCAGGGATTGACCCCATAGTAAATCCGGAAATGAACTGATCAATCTCTGGCGGACTCAGGATGGCGCCATTTCTTTTTTTCTTAATAATTTCTGCTGGCAAAAATGCCATTTCGCCTTGCACGAGCCACCCCTATATGCTGATACTATGACGGCAGAGGCTAACAATCGAAATATGAAAAGTCAAAACACCATCTTAAGGCTAATTTTATTAAAACTTTTTATGACAGTCGAAGTTTGGACTGTTGCGCTTGATCCTGATGGAGATCAAGTAATGGAGACAAATAAATGAAAACCGTGATTTCAATGGTTTTTTCAGTGTTAGTTCTTTTTGCGGTTCAGCCAGTCCGTGCCCAGTCCAGTTCGATGGGAAGTTTTCGTCAGAATTTTGCAACGGTCATTTTTGCTGGCTTGGGTGGCGCAGTCCTTGGTTTAAGCACCCTTAGTTTTTATGGTGAGCCTCAGGAGCATATTGGAAATATCTGGACAGGATTGGCTCTAGGAGTCCTTGGAGGCTCTGCCTATGTTGTGCAGAAGGCGACGGATAGACGCCTCGATCAGCAGGTTGAAGCACCCACGAATCCAAACAAAAAAAGGGTGCCTGCACCGGCTCTTTTTGTCTACGAGTTCGAATTTTAAGTAGTCATTCCGACGCGGTATTAGCTTGCTTTATCAACATCTTCTACGTCTTTTCCGAGAAACGAATTGGCGTCGGATTTGTGAATCAGACCTCTTTTTACCAAATCATCGATGTATTTTTCAAACAAAATCATTCCATACTTCTGTCCGGTTTGAATTTGTGAAGCAATTTGATGGATTTTGTTCTCGCGAATCAGATTCGAAATTGCTTTTGTACAGCGCAGAATTTCATAGGCTGCGACGCGACCCTTGCCATCTCGTTTTGGAAACAGCGTTTGTGCTATGACGCCCCTTAAGGATTCGGCCAACATAGTACGGATTTGTGCCTGCTGCCCTTCAGGAAAAACGTCAATGATTCGATCCACGGTTTTTGCTGCCGAATTTGTATGTAAAGTGCCAAAGACCAAATGCCCAGTTTCTGCTGCTGTTAAAGCCAATGAAATTGTTTCTAAATCCCGCAACTCGCCGACCAGCATGATATCTGGATCTTCACGCAAGGCAGATTTTAAAGCGTTGCCAAATGATTTGGTGTGAGTTCCAACTTCACGCTGATTTACCACCGACTTCAAATTCGAATGCACGAACTCGATGGGATCTTCAACCGTAAGAATATGGCAATCTTTGGTCATATTTATGTGATGAATCAAAGCAGCCAAAGTCGTGGACTTACCAGAGCCCGTCGGGCCGGTTACCAAAATCAAACCTTTGTCACAGTCGATCAGATCCAAAAGCGAAGCGGGAAGTCCAAGATCTTGCGGACTTTTAATTCTCTCTGGAATGATACGAAATACCGCACCTAATCCCTTTCGTTGCATAAAAACATTGCAACGAAAGCGACCCAAATTTGGTACCGTGTAGGCAAGATCAAGCTCCCACTTTTCAATAAATTGCTTTTTCTGCTTTTCATTTAGAATCTCAAAAATTAAAGACTGAATGTCTTGGTTCGATAGGTCTCGATAATTCAGCGGAACCATTCCACCATGCAACCGTAAATAGGGGGGAGCTCCACTCGTTAGATGCAAATCCGAGGCACCTTGCTCAACCATAATTTTAAACAGTTCGTCGATCGTAGCCATTTAGACCCCTTACAAGTCCCTATCGGCAGCCAGGAGCTAAGACTCAAGGGTGTTTCTAAGAACTAGAGCTTTCGTCGAGCTCCAACTAATGCCATGCAGTTTGCTGCTGGCGCTAAGTCCTGCTAGCTTGGCAGGACACGAACCTCGGGAGACGAAAATGTCAGCAGAAATTTTAATCAACGTCAGACCGGGTGAAACGCGAGTTGCTTACGTCGAGGCCGGAACCCTAATCGATCTGAAGATCGAACGAAAGACTTCTCCGACTTTGGTCGGCTCGATCCATCGCGGGAAAGTCATTCGAGTTCTGCCTGGAATGCAGGCGGCGTTTGTTGATATCGGATTGGAAAAAGCGGCGTTTCTGTATGTTGGCGATATTCGCGAAGACTTCGACGAAGGCTTTCAAGAAGAACGAGACGAAAACCTAGACGAAAATCTTGATCTTATTGATGAGCAAGAGCCTTTCAAGCGCAACTCTTCTGTCATCAAGACGCCGATTCAGGATTTGATCAATGAAGGTCAGCATATTTTAGTGCAAGTTGCTAAAGATCCCATGGGCACAAAGGGGGCTCGATTAACGACTCACGTTTCTTTACCCGGACGATTCATTGTTTATCTGCCGACAATTCGTCATTTGGGAATTTCGCGCAAGATTGAAAACGAGCAAGAGCGAGATCGATTAAAAGCAATAGTACAAAAAGCGAACCCCTCTGGCGGCGTCATTGTTCGAACAGCCGGTGAAGCTGCCAGCGATGAAAGCTTAAAAACAGATATCGAATATTTGGACCGCCTCAGTAAAGAAATATTTAAAAACTACGAAAAGCGAAAAAGCACAGGGCTGCTTCATCAAGAAATCGATGTTGAGCTTAGAGCTTTGCGCGATCTGATGAATGAAGATGTCATAACTGTTTGGGTTGATGACCTTGAATCCCACAAGCGTGTCGAAAAGTTTGTCGGACAATTGATGCCCAAGTACAAACAAAACATTGTGCACTATCAAGAATCAAAACCGCTATTTGATATGTATGAAATCGATCTTGAGATTTCACGCTCAATGGATCGAAAGATTTGGTTAAAATCAGGTGGCTATATTGTAATTGATGAAGCCGAAGCTTTGGTCGTTGTTGATGTCAATACCGGAAAATTTGTTGGCAAAAGGGACCTTGAGGAAACCATCCTTAAAACAAATCTTGAGTCGGTTAAAGAAATTGCACATCAACTAAGAATTCGAAACTGTGGCGGCATTATCATCATCGATTTTATTGATATGGAAAAGGAATCCAATCGGGAAAAAGTACTAGCCCTATTGGGTGAAGAGCTTAAAAGTGATCGGGCCCGAACCAATATCATTTCAATGTCACCTTTGGGTTTAGTCGAAATGACCCGCAAACGCATCCGGCCTTCGATGATCAAGACTTTGTGTGAACCCTGTAGTTATTGCGAGGGCAAAGGGTTTGTTAAAAGGAAATCAACAATCGCTGGCGAAATTTTCCGTGAACTAGAGCGAGATCTCAACCCCAATGATAGAAAAAAGGTCACCGTGGTTATCCATTGCCACGCCGAGGTTGTGGATTGGGTTTATGAGGTCGAAAGCGAAACCCTTTCTTTTATTGAGAAAAAAATCGGCCGCTCCGTCGCTTTTAAGATCGAGCCCGGCTACCACGTTGAACAGTACGAGATCTTTTACATCTAGCGATCATAAAAACGAATAAACATCAATATATTCGTATATTTATCAGTATTATTGACGATAAAAAAGAAGATTAAAATCAGAATTTCGAAGCTAGTATTTGCCTTTTCTTTGCTTTGCTAGCTAAACTTGCAGCCTACGGGTTGACAAACCGACTGCGGAGTGGCAAATCCTGTTGGCTTCGATGGGAACAAATCCATCAATTTTGGAGGTTCGTAATGTACGCCATTGTTCGTACCGGCGGTAAGCAGTACAAGGTTCAGCCTGGTGATGTTATCCGTGTTGAAAAGCTAGAAAATGCTTTGGGTTCTGAGTTTGATATCACTGAAGTTTTAGTTGTAGGTGGAGATTCCACTGTAACTGGGCAACCGACTGTGAAAAATGCAAAAGTAACTGTGATTGTTACTAAGCAAACTAAAGATCGCAAAGTTATTATTTTCAAAAAGAAACGTCGTCAGGGTTATCGTCGTTTCAAAACCCATCGCCAACACTTTACAGAGTTGTTTGTGAAAGCAATTTCACTGGATGGCAAAACCACTAAATCTGATACTTCAGCCAATGTGATCGACGTTGATCAAGTTCGTGCCGAGAAAATCACAGCACGCACCACGGCTCGTATTGAATCTAAAGGTAACAAAGAAGTTGTTGAAGAGAAGAAATTAGCAAAAAAACCTTCAGCAAAAAAAGTCACGGCCAAAAAAGCGGCTCCCAAAAAATCTGCATCAGCGAAGAAAAAAGCTGGAGCAAAAAAAGGCGCAGCTAAAAAGACCGTTAAAAAAACTAGTAAAAAAGCATAAAGAATTAATTGCAACGGAGTAAAAAATGGCAAGTAAGAAGGCCGGCGGCTCAACCAAGAACGGACGCGACTCACAAAGTAAACGACTTGGTGTGAAGCGTTTTGGTGGTCAGTTAGTAAAACCAGGTACAATTATCATTCGTCAGCGTGGAACAAGATTCCAAACTGGCAGCAATGTAAAAATTGGCCGTGATCACACTATCTATTCAGTGATCGAAGGGCTTGTTAAGTTTGAACGATTCTCAAAAGATCGATTCAAAATTAGTGTGTTCCCGAAGTCAGCAGCTTAATAGTTTGAATCATTGATTCCATTCCAAGGAAAAAGGAGCCTCGAAATCAGGCTCCTTTTTTTGTGTTAGGCATATGAAATTTATTGACGAAATTAAAATTAGAATCGGTTCAGGAAAAGGCGGGGCAGGACGAGTCAGTTTCCGTCGCGAATCCATGACCCCTAGGGGCGGACCAGATGGCGGCGACGGTGGCCGAGGTGGCAATCTTGTCTTGCGCGCTACCGGTAACGTCAATTCACTTGTGGATTTCAGATTTAATAAACGCTATTCCGCAGAAGACGGGCACCCAGGTGGGGCCTCAGATTGTTCCGGTCCAGCCGGAGAAAATCTAGTTTTGCGAGTTCCTCCAGGCACCATCGTTCGCGGGGAAGACGGCGAGATTCTTGTCGACATGACAGGCATCAAAGAACATGTGCTGTTGCAAGGCGGACGCGGTGGCAAAGGAAATACCTTTTTTAAGTCATCAATCAATCAAGCTCCTGAAAAAGCTCAGCCCGGTGAGCCTGGAATTGAATTGAAGGTGACCCTAGAATTGAAGTTGATTGCCGATGTTGGAATTATTGGATTTCCAAATGCTGGTAAATCAACCCTAATTGCTCGTATTTCTGCTGCCAAACCCAAAATTGCCGACTATCCATTTACGACATTAACCCCAAATTTGGGTGTTGTTAAAGCGGCCGAGTTTAGATCCTTCGTGGTTGCTGATATTCCCGGATTAATCAAAGGAGCGCACACAGGCGCAGGGCTTGGGACCCAATTTTTAAGGCACATCGAACGCACAAAAGTATTTGTCCATCTTATTGATGTATCAGGGGTTTCTTCGGATGACCCGGCTCAGGATTACAAGGACATCAATTATGAGCTGGATATGTATGATAAAGCGAATCACGATAAAGAGGGCTTCTTCCCTTTGACGACTCGTCCACAGCTGGTGGTTTTTAGCAAAATTGACACCGTAACGCCGGAAAAACTAAAAAAACTAGAAACTGATTTTCAAAAGAAAACAGGATTAAAACCATTTTCAATTTCAGCAGTGACTGGGAAAAATATCGAGCTGCTTGTTTTCGAAATTGGTAAATTTGTTTTTACAGAGGACACAGAGTTATGAGAGTAGGAATTTTCGGAGGATCATTTAACCCGCCCCATTTTGGCCATTTAAATAGTTTACAAACAGTTCTTAAAAAAGCTGGCTTGAAAAAAATCTACGTCGTGCCTGCGTCGCAGAATCCCCTAAAAAAACAGACTGAGGGTCCAACCCTGGAAGAGCGCCTGATTTTAACAAAGTTATCGCTGGATTCTTACGGACCACAATTTGAAGTGGACGATCAAGAAATTAAGCGCGGCGGAAAAAGTTATACAATTGAGACTATCAAAAATTATCGCAAGACTGTCGCAGCCGATGATTTATTCCTAATTATTGGAATGGACAAATTTGAGGAACTTGAATCATGGAAAGACTATAAAGACATCTTAGCTGAGGCCAATCTAATTGTAACCTCACGTCCAGGCTATGAGTTCCCAAGCTCTGCCGAAGAGCTTCCGCCAAAGATCGGAAAATTGGTTGAGGAATATGACTTCAATTTTATCGAACTTAAAACCGGCCGAAACATCCAATTTTTAAAGCTACAGGATTTAGCCTTGTCGTCGTCTGAGCTTCGAAAATGGATTCGCACGGGCAAAAATCTGTCCAAATTTTTACCTTTAACTGTTGAAAACTACATCCGCGAACACAAATTATACGTTAATTTGGGTGATAAAATTGGCGATTTTAAAAAATTTTCTAGCTTTGCCGGTGACGTTCTTTTTTCAAAAAAAGGAATTCAGGTTCGCGGGTTCGACCTTAGAAAAATGTCCGCACCAAGCGAGTTTGCAGTCATTTGTTCAGGTACAAGCACTCGGCATACGTCGTCATTAGCTGAAAATCTGATTGATGCGGTTAAAGAAGAGTACGGTGTTTTACCGCAAAGTATTGAAGGCCTAAGTGAGGGCCGCTGGGTGGTTCTTGATTACGGAAGTCTGATTGTGCATCTATTTTATGACTTTGTTCGCCAGGAATACTCAATTGAAAAACTTTGGCTTGATGCTGTCGATATTGGTCTAAAGGACTCGTCCTTAGCGACAAAATGAAATTTGAGTTAGTTCATCTATCTTCAGCCCAAGAAAAATGGACAGATCTTGCAACCGCACACTACCTTGATAAAATTAGCTATTTTACCAAAATTGAAATTCATGACATTGGATCGGTTAAGTCACCTCGAAATAGCCAATCCAATAAAGTGGCTGCTGAAAGTGAAAAAATACTAAAGTACATTCGATCAGATGACTATGTGGTCTTATTCGACGAGCACGGCGAATCTCTAAATAGTCTCGAATTTTCAAAAACTATAGAAAAAATATTAAACTCAGGAAAAAAAAGAGCTCTGTTTGTTATTGGTGGGGCCTTTGGCGTTGGTCTTGACGTGAAGGATCGCGCCAATAAAAAAATAAGTCTATCGCCGATGGTTTTTAATCACCTGGTTGCTCAGGTGGTTGCACTTGAGCAAATATATCGAGGATTCATGATTTTTAAGAATCTGCCCTACCATAATAAATAGGATTTCTAATTTCTATTTAATCTGAATCTGGGCAAAGATTTGCATCACTTTATCTCGTATGAAAATTAAATCTAATTCTCTGTTGCTGACCCTGAGTTGGTTCGCTGACCGGATTCAATATGAGCTAGACACCTGCACTGCCTGCGGCTCATTTAGTAAAGGGGATTCCCTTTTTTGTGCAATTTGTGAAATCCAATTATTGAAACTAAGAAATGAGTCCAAGGAGAGGTCGATTACTTTCGAAAATTTAAATACCGAAATTCCGGTGAACTCAGTGTTTCCATGGAATCCACAGCAAAGTGACGGACTTTCAAGTTTGTTACTGAAGTTAAAAGGATGTCGGCGCGAAGCCCCCTACCGGTATTGGGCCAGGCAAATACTTCTCGAGCGAATTCAGAACAGCATTTTCCTAGAGGATCCGGAAACAATACTAATTCCTAGTCCGGCACGTAATAAAGAGCAGCAGGACCACGCCTATAAACTTACAAAAGCGCTATCTGATATGACTGGTTGGAGGCTGCACAACCCACTAGTTAGGGATAATGTCGGAACACAAAAAACTCGAAATCTAAGCCAAAGAAGAAGAATTCGACTTGGAAACCCTGAAAAATTTACTACCAGCCAGCCCATAATATTCGTTGATGACGTTGTTACCACTGGGGCAACGGCAATTGCTGCGTACAGAAGCCTTGGTTGTCCGAAAAACTTCGAGGTTTGGTGTTTGGCCTACAGAGGGTCACTTGCGAGTCTTTCCTTAGAGTGATATAGATGATTTATGAAATGGCCATTGATTTTTCTACTATTAATTACCGATCACGCAATTTGTAAGACGACAGCAAAAGAAGAAACGCCTGTTCTGTTGCAAGAGCTATCGTCTAAGTATCGCAAAGCGAATTTGATCGAAATGGCGGTAGAAAAGGTAGTCAAATCAGATTTGTTAGGTAAAGAAACAAAGTATCTGGGAAAAATCCACATGGCCGAGGGCCTATTTCGGTGGAAAAATCAGATGCCAGAAGAATCTCTTTTGATTTTTGATGGTAGTACGATTTGGAATGTTCAATATCCAACAGCTGAATTTCCAGGACCCCTTCAGGTTACCAAAGCTAAAGTTAGTAAAAAGAATCGATCGCAATTATTGGTTGGCAGCCTTTTTGGCAAAGAGCCGCTTTCAAAGCAAATAAAGATTATCAAGCAGTCGCCCCTTGGTCATGACACTTTGTTTGAGGCAAAACCCTTGGCTCAAGACCTTAGTATTACGGCCATGACTTTGATTGTTGATAGCGAAAAGAAAACGCTTAAGACCTTGTCATATCTGGATGATGTAGGAAACCTGACCACATTAAATTTTTCTCAAATTCAGTTTAAAACAAAAAAAGATAAATCACTGTTTAAGTATTCACCTCCAAAGGATGCACAGGTAACCTCGATATGAAAAACATAGGCGCAAATTCAAATGTCAGCTCCAACCTTAGTCAAAAAAAGAAGGTTCATTTTATCAGTCTGGGCTGTCCAAAGAATCTGGTTGATAGCGAAATTATGGCCGGTACCCTGATGAATGATGGTTATGAGGTCGTCGGTGAGGCCGATGGCGCAGATACCGTCATCGTGAATACCTGTGGTTTTATTGAAGACAGCAAAAAAGAATCTATTCAAAAAATATTAGAAGTTTCTGCATTAAAGGAAGATGGAAAAGTAAAGAGGGTCGTGGTTGCTGGATGTTTAACTCAAAGATATAAAGACGATCTTGCCAGCGGGTTACCTGAAGCAGATCTTTTCATTGGCTCTGGTGAGTTTCAAAATA
Source organism: Streptomyces griseus (assembly GCA_943330705.2). Classification (GTDB taxonomy): domain Bacteria; phylum Bdellovibrionota; class Bdellovibrionia; order Bdellovibrionales; family Bdellovibrionaceae; genus CALQIT02. Next base: position 95,920 of record CALQIT020000001.1, on the reverse strand, counting down.
TTGGAAAGATTTTAAAGGGCCACGATAAGGGTGAAAAAGGCAGAACATTTTTCAATTTACCCACCTATTTGCAGGAAGAAACTACTCCGAGGGTTAACTCACAACCGAAGCATCGCGCTTATTTAAAAATTTCGGAGGGCTGTCTCAAGCGATGCGCGTTTTGTGCAATTCCGTTAATTCGTGGAAATTTGCAATCTCGGACTTTGCGGAATGTTGTCAATGAAGCCAAACTTCTGGTCGCAGGCGGTGTTAAAGAACTAATTGTTATCAGTCATGATTTTACTGATTACGGCTGGGATTTACGACGTAAAGACAAAGCTGCAATTGAAAGTCCGGTTGAGCTTTTAAGAGCCCTGTCGCAGGTAGAGGGTGCCGAGTGGATTCGTTTGCTCTATTTATATCCGGATGGCATTACGCCAGAAATGATTGAGTTGATAAAAAATAGTAAAAAATTGGTAAAATATTTTGATATGCCATTGCAGCACATTAGCAATCAGGTTTTAAAAAATATGAATCGTAAGATGACCCGTAAGGAAGTCGAAGAAGTCCTTATTAATCTACGCCGCGAAATTCCAGAAGCCGTGATTCGAACCCAGTTTATTGTTGGTTTTCCCGGAGAAACAGAAATTCAATTTCAAGAACTTTTGCAATTCGTAAAGGAACAGAGATTTGATCGTGTAGGTTGTTTTATGTATTCGCCCGAGGAAAATACCCCTGGTGGAAAAATGGAACAGCAGGTTGATCAGGAAACTAAACAAAGACGACATGACGAACTTATGGCTTTGCAGCAAGAAATTTCTAAGGAAAAGCATGCTCAATTTGTTGGAAAAATCGTCGAGGTTATCGTTGAGGGTTTTAGTGAAGAGACAGAACTTCTTTTGCAAGGAAGAACTTCTCAGCAGGCCCCTGAGATCGATGGTGTCGTACTGATCAATGATGGCCAAGCTAATATTGGTGATCTTGTTAAAGTTCGAGTGACTGAAAGTATGGAGTACGATTTGATCGGCGAAATTGTTGGGTAAGGTATTCTAATTTGGATAGTTTAGGGGTTTTTCTTTTTTCATCAGTTGGGGCTGCCTATTCAGCTTTAAATTCTATTTTTAAACTGGCATCTAGTGAGTTAATTGAGTTTTCCCCCCTAGGTCAGCAGGCCCAAATTATAGTTCGATGCTCAGAATCTTCTTTTGCGGAACTATCGACCTTGCTAAAAGATTCTGAGCCCATAAAAAGCAAAAAAATAGAGGATGTTGAGCAAAAAGTTTTAGACACCTACTTTTCATTGGCGGCCGATAAAATTGAAAATTCGATTTTAGTAGTCGAATCTTCATTTTTAGGACATCTTTTTCAAGTTGCCAACAATGCAATTTGCGCCGGAATCGGTCTGATTGACTTGAAACTACCAAAGGCGCCAGGAGCCCACGGCCACCTTATTTTATCCTCAAGTAGCAGTGAAATACTCAGTCATTTTTTGCTGTCACTAGCAAATGAGGAATTACGCTCGCACCTTGTCGCGGATATCCATCCCGAGTTTCGTTATTTTTTCAATTTTACCCCGACCGTCTAAATTGGAATTTTTAAAAGCAATGCTCTTGTGATTTTTCATACTTATAGAGCCAAGCTGTGGTTTTCATCAGTCTAAGTACATTGGTGGCCTTACGAAAAGCGGGTAAGGTCTTGCGATCTAGCCGGCAAGATTTTAAAAAATATTCCATTGCTTCTTGGTATTTTTGAATTTCAAAGGCTGAATTAGCTAAGCCAAGGACCGCCTCAACTGACGACGCATCGAGATTGACCGCCTTTTTATAGAAAGAATAGGCGCTGACGTAGTCTTTTTTTTGTTCTTGATGTTCTGCATATGTTAATTGTGCCAGCAAGTTGTTTGAAAAAACGTCTGCGGCTGATTTTAGCAGTCTTTCTCCGCGCACGGTTTCGCCACGCTCGCGAAGGACAACCCCTAGATGAATGAAATTTTTGGCTTCTTTCTTGTCTAGCTCTGTTCCCGTTGTGCAATATTCCACGGCCTGATCGAATAGGCCTTCATTGGCGGTCAGTTCGCAAAGTTTGGTAATATATTCAATTTTTTTCCCGAACGAAGCCACCAGGTCGATGTAGATCATGCGCAATTCGTAGTGATTTTTTCGCCGCTCGTAAATTCCGATAAGATACCGATATGCTGGAATGTATTTTTTATTGATTTCAAGGACAGATTTAAGTGTTTGTAAACCGTCTCGCTCTTTACCCGTTCTAATTTGTTCGGCTGCGATAAGTGTTTTTGCTTCGACATCTTTGGGATAGTTGGAAAGTACTGCAGTAAACATCTTAATTGCGCCGGTCCAGTTGCCAATGGCGCTATAGGCTTTTCCTAAATCAACAAGTTCCCGGCGGGTTAGCTTTTCCACTTTCGGAGAAAGTTGGTCGACAATATCGTTGTACCGTTTCAATTCTGACTGGCTAAGAGGCTGGGTCGTGGGTGTGGTCCCACCGAAAGCAGGATAAATGTCCAAAAATGAGACAATCAAAACCACTACTAGCCCAAGGAAATTCAGCTTCATGTGGTATATTATTAACTGGATGAGTGCCTACTTCCAAGCATCCAATAAAGATTTCTGGTCCAGAATTCGCTCTGTAAGGGGCCAGGCGACTATGGAGTATGTTTTACTCCTGGTGGTAACTATTGGTCTATTGATTGCGGTCGCCGCACAGGTTTTCACTCCGTTTAATAAATGGGCAAAAACATATATGGGATCCTATATTGGATGTCTTTTGGACGCTGGCGAATTGCCAATGCTGGGAACAACCGGCTCGGGGGCAGACAACATTTGCAACGGGAAGTTTGAACAATTTTCAATTGGCAGTGGACGGTCCCCAAAAATTGGTTCAAGCGCAGAAGAAGCTGCAAATAGAAAAAAATCTGATGGCAATAAGGATTCGGCGTCCAGCGGTGCAGGTGGTGGTGGTTCCGGAGGTGCGGGTCAGCGCCCTGAGGACCGAGGCTTTAAGATAGGGGCTTCGAAAGGAGCGGACGGCGGTGCAGCGGTTGCAAAAACCTCGTCGGAGGGTGCTGGCGGTAGTGAATATTATCGCTCATCAGGTGGTGCCTCTGGGTTAAATGGAGGAAATTCAAAAAGGCGCATAGTTGAGGGGCCGACAGGGCAGCTGGCCTATGCTCGGGATAGAGAAAAGAAAAAGGAAGATCGTGTTCGAGCGGTAGCTTCGGCCGACGAAGGTGTCGTCAACAGCAAAAGCAAAAAATTCATAGTTAAACCCCAGGAAAAATCTATCACTGAAGACGAAAAAACAGAACCGTGGGGACTGGGTAAGGTCTTTCGATTTGCGATGATTTTGCTGCTCCTGATTGCGATCATCCTATTTGTTGGTGGTCAGGCGCTGCAAATCTCAAAAAGCATGGATAAATAATTAGAAAATATCACGGCACGCTGCGCGAGAAAATTGTTCACCCAATTTTACAAAATTATGGGTTCATCTTTTCTTTCTTGATACTTCTGTTAAATCGAATAGAAATTGGCCCTTCAGAAAATATCAAAGCGGTAATTGAGGGTGGGGGCAATGGAGAATCTTATATCGATCAGCCAGCAACGGACGTTTACAATCGAGGAAGCTCGGCGTCTTCTTCCCGTCATTTATAGAATCACAGAGCAGTACCATACTGAAGTCAAAATGTTGGCAAATAGACTTAAGGGCATCCGTGAAGTTAAACCCGATCTTGCGGTTCAACTTGAGGGTGAAATTAATTCACTAGTTGAAAAGTGGAATGGAAAAGTCGCGCGGTTAGGAGCAACGCCAAAAGGACTTTGGCTTGCTGACTTTGACAACGGGGAAGGCTACTATTGCTGGAAATTTCCTGAAAATGATATATTACACCGTCATGCGTACCATGAAGGGTTTTCGGGAAGAGTTTCTTTAACGACAATGTAGTTGCTAAAGTCTTCCAAGCTGAAAAGTAGTATAATGAGAATTGCTGTTGCACAAATAAATCCTACCCTTGGTGATTTCGATTCGAATCAAGAAAAAGTATTAGACTACATTTCTCGCTCTAAGGAGCGCCACTGCCAACTTGTTGTCTTTCCCGAGTCGACACTTTTTGGTTATCACCCCTTTGATCTGTTAGAGCGTCCTGAGTTGGTAAAAAAGCAATTGAAATCACTGCGAAATATTGAAAAATCGATTCCGTCAGGCATCGGCGCTTTGATCGGGGTGATTACCCTAAATCCGAAGAAAAAGGGACGTCCCTATTTTAATTCGGCAGCCTTGGTGCAAAAAGGGAAAAAAACAAAGTTCTTTAACAAAGAACTTTTGCCAACAGGGGATATTTTTGACGAAGCCCGGTTTATTGAGCCAGGCGATATGAAGAAAAATTTTTTTTCTTTTGCGGGAAAAAAATTCTTTCTTACCATCTGTGAGGACATCTGGGCCTGGCCAAGCAAAGATGGTCGAAGTATCTACTTACAAAATCCAATTCAAAAGATTCGAGGAAAAAAGGTCGATTGCGTTTTGAATATGAGCGCTTCACCCTACTTTCCTGAAAAAATTAAGACCCGGGAAATGTTGGTTAAAAAAACAGCAAAACATTTTAAAGCACCGATGATCTATGTAAATCTTGTTGGGGCTCAAGATGAAGTTATCTATGACGGATCTTCATTTGCTGTATCGCCAAATGGAAAGAATTTAATGAACTGCATTTCCTTTGCAGAGGATTTGAACGTGCTTGATCTTGAATCGCTCGAAGGCGGACGTCGGGTTGCCACTGAGTCCAGAGCTGAAGAAATTCGCCAAGCTCTGGTTTTGGGAATTCGCGATTTTTGTTTAAAGGTAGGAATCCAGCATATTCATTTAGGTTTAAGCGGCGGTATTGATTCGGCATTGGTTGCTTGCCTTGCTGTCGATGCCATGGGCGCTAATCGTGTCACAGCAATTGCTTTGCCTGGCCCCTATAGCTCTGACGAAAGTTTCATACAGGCACAAAAACTATCAGCTCATTTAGGAGTTTCTTTTAAAAAAATTGATTTCAATGAAACCTATGCGTCTATTAAATCTTTGGTAGATAAAAATTTTTACCTGAATGAATTTGGCGTCGTTCATGAAAATTTGCAGGCAAGACTTCGGGGCACAATTCTGATGGCCTTTGCTAATGCTAAAAACTCGTTACTTTTGGCAACCTCAAATAAATCTGAATATGCCACCGGCTATTCGACTTTATATGGCGATATGTGCGGCGGCCTTGCCCCGATCGGGGATTTAACCAAGGATCAAGTTTATGCAATTTCACAACTTTATAATATCGATCGGGAAGTTATTCCTAGGGCTATTTTGGATCGAGCTCCAACAGCCGAGCTTAGGCCAAATCAAAAGGATCAGGATAGTCTTCCTGCATACGCAGTCTTGGATGAAAGTGTTCGCCAAATCGTGGAAAATTCAGGTCCAAAAAAATCGAAAACAGATGCATGGTTACTCGAGACACTAATGAAAAATGAATTCAAACGGTGGCAAGCTCCACCGATTTTAAAGGTATCAAAGCATTCGTTTGGTCGCGGCAGACGTTGGCCCATTGCCCATAAAAGCCATGAGTAACATGAGTAACATGAGTAACATGAGTAACAATAGGGCTCTATCGATGCCGTTAACCGAATAGGTCCATTTGTTTTGGTTTGCGCTCAATTTGTGGAAAACGCAATTCTGGTTTTCCAGTCAAGGCAATCAGGTTGTCAATACTTGGTGGCTGTCCATTGACTGAAATTCTTTTTACAAGTTCCCAAAAGAGCTTACCACAATATGTAGCATCTTCTTCAGCACGATGAAATCCAGTCGTTGGAATTTTAAGATGTTGAACCAGAGTTCCTAACTTGTAGTTTGCAAGGCCCGGGAAAACTTTTCGCGCAATCGAAAGAGTATCGATAATAATTCCACGAGGTGCAGAGTATTCATGTTTTCTAATGTCTGCTGATAAAAAGGCAGCATCAAATGGGGCATTATGGGCGACTAAAATATCGTCAGCACAAAATTCTGCAAAGGGCTGAAGAATAGATTCAATAAGAGGCTTCCCTTTTACCATTTCATCGCTAATTCCGTTGACGGCAGATGCCCCAGGCGGGATTCCGCGTTTGGGATCAATCAGTGTTGTAAAGATTGCGTCGGTCTTGTCGGCAAGAAAAAGGACTGCGCCAATTTCCACGATTTGATCAACACCAGGTACAGTTCCAGTAGTTTCTAAGTCAAATGCTATAAATCTCATAGAAACCTTGATACAGAATGGGTTAGACTCTTTCAAGAGAAGAAATTCCGAATGACAAGAATATCTAAATCACCCATTTCAATTACAATACTGCCAATGAACGAAATTAGCTGCGTGAGTCAAAGTGCCACTATTCTAGAGGCCTTGCTTGAGCTGAAGGTGGAAATTGACCACAGCTGCGGTGGAAATGGCTCTTGTGGGACTTGCCGAGTGTTTGTTGAAGCTGGGTTGGAGAAACTTGATTTTCGCAATGAAGTCGAAGCTGAGATCGCGCACGATCGGGGATTTTCGGATAACGAAAGATTGAGCTGCCAAACGCAAGTAAAAGACCAAATTGCAGTCCGGATTCCAAAAAAGCTGGCTAAGGGGTAATAAAAAATGGATTTGAATAGATCCAACTTAGCCATCTTTTTCCTTCAGGAAATGGGAAAGAGGCACTGACTCGGACAACGACACGATACACACCAGGGCCTTTGATATCGGTAGTCAACTGCTCATCGTTTGAAGCTGCGTAGCGCCCGCCATTTTTAAAAACCACGATTTCAAAGTAAGATGTTGGGCGAAACGGAAGATGAACTACAAGTTTCATTCCCCGATTGAATTTCAATTTTTTCCCCATGGGGTGAATTTGATCTCGATCTTTGACCGACGCAAAAAATCCCTTTGGGTCACCAAGAATGTCTAGGCTGAAATAAAAATTTCTATTCTTTAGTGCAACTAATATTTTTTGTCGGTCTTTTGTCGAATTTCCTGTGAGCTCGGACTTTAACAGCACATGATTGCTCATGATCTCCATTGATTTTTGATAACTTGGAAATTTTATAAGATAGTTTGAAAACGGAATTGCTCTTGCTGCAGCGTCGATCCCAGAATACCCAGCTAAAGTTTGATCCACATTGAGTTGATCCCAAAGTGCCGTTTCCTTTCTAGGCTCTTGGAATAACCGTAGAAATGCATACTGAGGATTAAAGGGGTAAATTAATAAACTCCAGAAAGTTGAAAGCTTTGAAGACAACCATGCGCTTTGAGAAATAGCTCTGGGGTTTAGAATTTCGATTCCATCTAGTCCTGTGGGATAAGGACCAATCCAAGCTGCTTTTGGATTAAACGGATGGGCAAGGACAAGCAAGCTATCATGATTATCGGCCCCATTTTGTGACAAAAGATCGGTAAAAAATACGTTGGTCAAAGATGGATCGGTTGGCAATTTCGAATTTTGGCTAGATACAAAAATCAGCCTTGAATCAAGGAAGCTGTATTCCCCTTCATTGAAAACCAACAGCCCGTTGTGGTAGCCATCTATTTGATTGTTAGTTTTTATGGAATTGATATCTGTCAGCATTAAATAGTCCAAGCCAACGGTATTCGCATCATTAATGACTTCTAAAGGGGATGACGAGCCATTACTTAGGTCGGTTCGAACATTTGTCACCCCCCGGTAATCATAATATGTCGGAGGGTTGACCAGTCGGTGTCCGCTAGGCGTGATACGAATTTCATTTTGCGAAATGTAAAATCCATAGATAAAGTAACTGATTACGAAAAAAGTAAGTGTAATAAATACTCTCATCATTTCTTGGTTACCTCGTAAAGAACAAACGTAGTATCCCATTCCTGGATTCGTTTTACCGCGTAGCTAGCTGTAGTTATCCAATTCGGTAAATCACATTCAAAGTCGGAAACTACGAAAAACTGGGAGGTGGTTGGAATAGAACCTTCGATGTGGTCGAAAAAATCTTCTCTGGACATTTTATAAAGCTTATAGACAGGTTTTTTACTTTTGAACCACAAGCGCGAAGCCATTTGATAGGTACCGGCAAACAATGGACTATATTGTGCCTGCAGATTTTCAAGCTTTCTATATTGGACAGGTTCCTGAAGTTTAGCCGGCGTATTTTCTAGCATCGGAAAAAATAGATTTATGGAAAAAAATGACAATAGGCAAAACCAAAAAATATGAGCTAATTTAAAATACCGACGAAATCTTTCATTCGCAGCAGCCAGTCCAAGAATGGCAGGTACTGCAATAATTGGCCAATTCAATTCAACCTTTCCTTTAAAAGAAGAAAATAGAAAAAACAGAAGAGGACCCCAAGCTACATAGTACAGAAAACGCCCTTTATTACTTGTTCTCTTTCTAAACGCTGCCCAAAAAACTATCGGAAATACGGCAGCAATTTGCCCCAAAACATAAGAATAGGTCCAAAATGGCTTCCAAATATTCTGGCCAAGTCCGTGTTCAATCTGAAACTTGAAGGAAATAAAATCATGCCTAACGTTCCAAATAATTACCGGTAAAGAAAAAAACAACCCAAAAAGAACTGCGATCAAAATATCTTTAACGCGTAATAAATGAAATTTCTTTTCAAGAAAAATATAGAAAAAAACCAGGACTGGAAATAGAACAATGTGGTACTTGGCACAAAAACCCAATCCCAGTGCGGATCCCAGCATTGCAAAGGATTTCCACGAAGGATTTCTTTCAAGTTCTAGAAATAGAAATACGGAAACACTCCAGAAAAATACGACGGGAACATCCGGAGTCGCAATGATTGAACCGAAGCCAAGTAACGGCGAGCTTAAGGATAGCCACAACCACTGCTTCGAGGTTTCGTGATTAAAAAGGCTACTCAAAATTTTTATCCAGATCAATACCGTTAGGTGACCGAGAATGACGATCGGCCAGCGAACTCCATTACCAAGAAATTCAAAAAGGCTACCGACTTTAAATAACCAAGCAATCATTCCGGGGTGGTCATAGTAACTTAGTTGAAGATGCTTTGACCAAACCCAATAGTAGGCCTCATCTGGACACAGCGGGATAATCGCTGCCAAAACTAGTTTGAATATCAGTGAGATCCACCAGATTCTAAGTATGCTATTCAATGTAATCTCTGGCCGTAGTTATAGGCCTAATTTAGGGAAGTTTAAGCTTAAGTGGTTTTCCAATTGCACCAGGAACCCCTCTGTCACGGCCATTTACAATAATGCTAACAGATCCTCCGTCACTAATTTCCATGGTCATAATTCCTTTAGATTTGAAGGTATGAACTTGATCGGCATTGAGGTCAATAGACTCCATTTTTCCATATGATAATTGGTAGCTAATTGTTACTTTATTTAGTGCTTCAACAATTACTTCAGTTGAGCGCAGCGGCGGTTTAGTAGTGGAAGTTGTAGTCGGGCCATAGATTGTTGTGGTGGTTGTTCCACTATGCAGGGTGGTCGAAGTTGCAATAGCTGCTTTGGCCAGCGTCGTCGTGGTCGCAGTCAGGGCTGGCCGCGTCGTGGTCGCAGTCAGCGCTGGCCGCGTCGTGGTTGGTGCTACAGACGTTGTCACCGTCGACATTCCTATGGTTGTCGAGGTGGTCGAAATTGTTGGGACAATCTGATGGGCAACAGGTTCATTTTTTTGCTCTGCAAGTGTTGTTGTGGTCAAAATATTTTCTTCAATTTCTGAAATTTCGGCAGCGGGAATCGTAATTGTTTCTTTCTGATACTTATTTAGCATTTTTACGACAAAAATTATAACCACCAGCAGAAAGACGCTGCCAAGGACCATGTAGAAGTGATTTGAACCGGTAATGTTGTCGATTGTTCCTGCCTGTTGTGGAGCGGTTCTTTCAAGGTTTGGTGAAACACTTTTTGCTTGCCCCGGCAAGGCCACCTGATTTTCGCCATTCGGTTTTGGTGTTTCAGGGCGAGTTGTTCCCATTTCGTCTTGGAAAACTTTTAAAATTTCGTCAACATCAATTCTTAAATACTGAGCGTAACTTCTTACGAAACCCCTAAGAAATGTTTTAGCCGGAAGATTTCGGAGGTCGCCTTCCTCAATTGCCTTTAAAATTTTTGGATTGATTTTAAGGGACATGCCGATCTCATGAAGCGACATTTTTCTTTTTTCACGTTCATTTTTTAGAATCTCGCCAGTTTTCTTCATGAAATTACCTTTTAATCAGTTCAAGAGTTGAGCGTGCTTTTTCAACATATGTACCGTCAGGGTACATTTTAATAATTTCTTCAAGACGAGCTTCGCTTTTATCCTTTTGTCCAAGTTGATAGAAGGATAGGGCTGCATAATAAAGGGGTTCGTCGAACTGGCCTTTTTGGCAAAAGGAACCAGCTTTATCTAGCTGGTTGCTTGCCTTTGTATAATTTTTAGTCTCATAAAAACAACGACCCAAATAGGACTGAGCCAAGCAATTTTCTTTTTGATAACCAATGGCAGCAATAAAATTTAATTCAGCATTTTTAAAATCACCCATTTTAAAATATGCCATGCCGATATTTACTAAAGGCTTTTCTGGAAATTGATATTTTAGATCTTGAGTTACAATTAAAAGCTCGGTGATAGCTTCTTTAAATTGTCCTCGTTCAATCAAGACCCGGCCCAAATTATTTTTTGCGTCGGTGTAGTCTGGCCGAAGATCAATTGCTTTTCGAATATGAACTTCAGCAAGCTCTAATCGTTCGCGCATCAGATATGCCAAACCTAAATTATTTTGCACAATCGCACTTTCAGGATCAAGACCCTGCGCCATGGAAAGTTCAGCAATAGCGACTGGATTATTTCCCTGCATCAGTGCAGCGGTTCCCATTTGCATATGATAGATAGCTTTATCTTGATTAAGCCTTTGCGGAGAAGCACAGGCGATAAGAATAAATGGTAGAACAGCTATCAGTGGACGCGACATGTCTTAACATTAGCAAGTTGTATTTAGGAGTCAATGAACAGCTCGACAAGAGTTTCAACATGGTCTGTCTGTGGAAACATATCAAAGGGTTGAATACGTGCAATTTTCCATTTTGGACACGCCGCCTTGAGGCGTTTTATATCGCGAGCCAGACTTGCGGGATCACAACTGATGTAGATGATGCGGGTTTGGCGCCAAAAGGCCAAAGAGTCCATGACGGTTGATTCACAGCCAACTCGAGGCGGGTCTAGAATCACAAGGCAAGAGGCCTCAGGGCAAGTTCGTTTAAGGAAAAGACAGACATCGGATTGGTAGAAACGAATTCGTTTTGGGCTTAAATTCTTTTTTGCAGCCTCTACTTGACCGGCACGAACTGCTTCTTGTGAAAGTTCAACGGCCGTGACCGAAGATTTCGTGAATTGTCGCATTAATGGGAATGAGAAGTTACCACTGCCAGCGTAGAGATCAAAAATAAGCTCAGGACTAGCAGATTTGGACCATTCTAGCACCTTTTCAATGAGCAGAGTGTTGACCGATCGATTGACCTGGGAAAAGGCAGATTTTTTCAATGGGTCATTGCCAAGGCGTGTTTCGATGGTCTCATCGGTTGCAATGAAAGCTTCAACTTTGTCGACCCGGGAATGCGATTGTTCAAGCATTGATTTTAGGGCTACGATTTGCTCAGCCAATTGCTTTTCAACAATTGGGCAGTCATCAATCGGAATAATATCGTGTGAACCCCGGCGGAAAAATCCTAGCTGTGGACTATTGAACTTGAGTTGAATTCGATTTCGATAACGCCATTGACTCGGACTTGGTAGAATTGGCAGCCATTGCGTATTTGCATCAACAACCGAGGACAGTTGTTCATGCACGATTAACTCTTTCTGTCTAAGCTGTTCGCCGTATTCTAAATGCTGCCAGTTGCAGCCGCCACACTTACCAAAGACCGGGCATGGCGGTTGAATCCTAGATGGGCCGGGTTTTAGGATAGAAACGATTTCAGCAAAGCCATAATTCTTTTTTTCTTCGATTATGCGGACGACGAGCTCGTCCCCGGGCGCACTCAAGGGGACAAAAAACACGAAACCATCCACCCTGGCTAGCCCGTTTCCGCCTTTGCTCAGCTTCTCAATTGTTGCGTTAATTTCTTGGCCTATTCGATTCAAAATACAACCCACATTGGTAGCTTTATAAGCTGATTAAAAATAAAGGGGTTGCTTGCTAGCAACCCCTAAAACAGCAATTCACATTTTCTAAATCTAAGCGTTGCAGATTTCGTTTTTTTCGAAAAACAAAGCAAGTTCGCGCTCTGCACTGGCTGCACTATCCGATCCGTGGGCCGCGTTTTCTCCTACGTTGTCGCCAAATTTAAAGCGAATCGTACCTGGATTTGCCTTTTTTGGGTCTGTAGCGCCCATAATTTCTCGATTTTTTGCGACAGCATTTTCCCCAGCTAAACACATTAAAAGCACTGGGCCTGAAGTCATAAAACTTACCAATTCGGCGAAGAAAGGACGAGCTTTATGCTCGGCATAGAATTCTTCAGCCTTTGATTTTGACATAATCGCAATTTTTGCACCTGCGATTTTTAGGCCATTGGCTTCAAACATTGAAATAATGTCACCAAGGCAATTTTTTTTCATCGCATTTGGTTTGATAATCGAGAAAGTTTTTTCGAGGGCCATATTTGCTCCTTGTTACTTTAGCAGTGATTTTAGTGTCCTGCCCATATCTGCAGGACTTCGTGAAATTTTGCAACCTGCAGCTTCAAGGGCTGCAAATTTTGCTTCTGCCGTGCCCTGACCACCGCTGACGATGGCACCGGCGTGGCCCATTCGTTTGCCTTTTGGGGCACTGGCGCCTGCAATAAATGCCGCCACTGGTTTTTTAAACTCTCTTTTGATGTAGGCTGCGGCATCTTCTTCAGCTGAACCGCCGATTTCTCCAATCAAAATCACTGCATCCGTATCTGGATCTGCGTTGTATAACTTTAAAACGTCTACAAAGTTGGTTCCATTGACGGGGTCCCCGCCGATTCCCACGCAGGTGCTTTGTCCAAGTCCAACTGCCGTGAGTTGGTGGACAGCCTCGTAGGTCAAGGTTCCAGATCGGGATAGCACGCCTATGCGTCCTGGTTTATGAATATGCCCGGGCATAATGCCAATTTTACATTGTCCTGGGGTAATAACTCCTGGGCAATTGGGCCCAATTAAGCGAGTTCTTCGGCCTTCCATAAAGCGTCTGACTCGTACCATGTCGATGACCGGAATCCCTTCAGTAATACAGACAACTAAATCGAGATCTGCCTCGACAGCCTCCATAATCGAGTCTGCGGCAAAGGACGGCGGCACAAATACCATTGAAGCATTGCAGCCAGTTGCCGCTTTTGCTTCTTTCACGGTATTAAAAACCGGAAGATTCAGATGTTTCGTACCACCTTTTCCAGGTGTAACGCCGCCAACCAGTTTAGTTCCATAGGCCAAACACTGCTCAGAGTGAAAAGATCCTTGGGCACCGGTAAATCCTTGAGTAATCAACTTGGTATTCGAATCTATAAGAATTGCCATGATTATTTCCCTTTCACGGCAGCAACGATTTTTTGAGCCGCGTCCGTCAAATCGTTTGCTGGAATTATATTCAGACCACTATCAAGAAGCATTTTTTTACCCAGTTCGACGTTGGTTCCTTCGAGGCGAACGACCAAGGGAACTTTTATACCAACTTCTTTTGACGCCGAAATAACACCATCAGCAATAATATCGCATTTCATAATTCCACCAAAAATATTCACTAAAATCCCCCGAACAGAGGGATCCTTCAGAATTATTTTGAAGGCTGCCGTTACTTTTTCCTTATTCGCGCCGCCGCCGACATCCAAAAAGTTAGCAGGAGTTTCACCGTGTAACTTAATGATATCCAGCGTCGCCATTGCCAAACCTGCTCCATTCACTAAGCAGCCGATTTTTCCATCCAGCTTAATGAAGGCAAGGTCGTACTTAGAGGCCTCTATTTCTGTCGGTTCTTCTTCAGTTAAATCCCGGTACTCAAGGATGTCTTTTTGTCGATACAAAGCATTCGAGTCAAAATTCATCTTTGCATCCAAGGCAATGAGGTCACCTTCTTTAGTCAAAACCAAAGGGTTGATCTCTGCCATTGAGCAATCTTTTTCCATAAAGGCCCGATAAAGACCCTGGAAAAATCCAACAGCTTTGCTAATGGATTCAGCGGGCACGCCTAAGGCAAAAGCCACTTCCCGACCTTGATAGGGCATTAAGCCTGTAACCGGATCAATATCGATTTTCATAATTGCGTTTGGACTGGAGTGCGCTACTTCTTCGATATCCATACCACCCTGCGAACTGGCAATAAGTGCAGGTCGGCCGGTAACTCGATCGATCAACATCGCTGCGTAAAATTCTTTGGCGATATTGCAACCAGCCTCAATATAAACACGATTCACTTTTTTTCCTTGAGGACCGGTTTGCGGGGTCACTAAGGTCATTCCAATTATTTTTTGTGAGAGCTCGCGAACTTCCTCAATGGACTTAGCTAATTTTACGCCGCCACCTTTTCCGCGGCCACCTGCGTGTATCTGAGCTTTAACAACCCACACATTGCCGCCGATTTCTTTGGCTGCAGCAACTGCTTCGTCGCTGTTTGAGGCCACCTTACCTTTTAAAGTGACCACTCCATATTTTCTAAGAACTTCTTTTGCTTGAAACTCATGAATATTCATAGACCAACCTAGTATTGAATGTTTTTAAGGGCCCCAACAAGATCTTCTACGGCTTTGACTGAGTTGTTAAGCATTGCCTTTTCAGCGTCATTTAGCTTTAGCTCGATCACTTTATCTAGACCTTTGCCGTTGAGTTTACAAAGAACACCGACAAAAAACCCTTTTACTCCATATTCGCCGTTTAATTCCACCGCACATGGCAGAATTCTGTTTTGATCCTTTAATATCGCTTCCGCCATTTGCACAGCAGATGCAGAGGGCGCGTAATATGCAGAGCCCGTTTTTAATAGATTCACGATTTCTGCACCACCGGCGCGAGTTCGTTGAATCAGGGCCTCAAGTTTTGCAGGCTCCATCATCTCCATCAAGGGCACGCCGCCAACGGAGCAATGTCTTGGCATCGGCACCATGGTGTCGCCGTGGCCGCCAAGAACAATCGCCTGCACGTCTTTAACTGAAACGTTAAGCTCTTCAGATATAAAAGCGCGAAATCGCGCTGTATCCAAAACCCCAGCCATACCGAGGACTCGTTCGCGCGGGAAGCCCGTGACTTGTTTTGCAACGTAGGCCATTGCATCCAAAGGATTGCTGACCACGATCAAAACGCAGTTTGGCGCATATTTTTTAATGCCTTCGCAAGCTTCTTTCATAATTTTCGCGTTGGTTGATAGAAGATCATCACGGCTCATGCCCGGTTTTCTCGGAATACCAGCCGTCATGATGACAACGTCAGAGTCCGCAATGTCTTTGTAATCTGCGGTGCCCGTGACTTTAGCATCAAATTGTTCGACGGGAGCAGCTTCGTAGAGGTCAAGACTCTTTCCCTTAGCAGCACCCTCATTGATATCAAGTAGGACAACGTCGCCGAGTTCTTTTGCGGCAGCCCAATGTGCGCATGTTGAACCAACGAAGCCAGCACCAATGACCGTGATTTTCTTTCTTTTGAAAGCCATGTTTTTCTCCTTGCGTTTAACGTATTAAACAAACTTAAATCAATAGGATAGAGAAGTCATCACAGAGCTGGATTGGAAAAACTTAGAGCATGGCGTTGAATAGTAGTCCAAAAGCAATCGAGCTACTTGATGTCACTGTGACCTTTGGCGAGGAAACGATTCTAAAAAATGTATCCCTTGAAATTTACGAAGGTGAAAACTTTGTTATTGTAGGTCCGTCTGGCCAAGGCAAAACAGTTTTGCTTAAATTAATGGCTGGACTGATTACTCCGACTTCGGGGTCGGTCTTGGTCCGGGGAAAAAATTGGCAGATTTTATCTACGCGAGAGAAACAAGAACTTCTTTATAAACTTGGAATGCTTTTTCAAAAAAATGCCCTGTTTGACTCAATGACTGTTGGTAACAACATTGCATTTCCGATGCGGGAAGTGACTTCTGCCAGCGAAGTTGAAATTGATCAGACGGTGGTTCGCTTTTTAGAAGCGGTTGGACTCCCGCAAGCCAAAGATCTATATCCCGATGAAATCAGCGGTGGAATGCAAAAGCGTTTGGGAATTGCGCGGGCCTTGGCACTTAAACCAGAAATTATCTTTTATGACGACCCAACTGCAGGCCTAGACCCGATCACAAGTCGTAAAATTATTGACCTGATTAAAGAATTGCAGAAAAAAGACAATGCGACCGTCATCGCGATTACTAATGATATGAACCGAGCTTACCAAATGGCCGACCGAATAGCGATGGTTGTCGACAAGGGTGTTATTGTCACCGGAACCGTTGAGCAAACGAAAAAAGAACAAGATGCGCGAGTTCGGCAGTTTATTCGTGGGCAACTTGAAGGACCACTAACGGTGATTGAATGATTGAATTCATAAAATTGGAAAAAAGCTTTGGCAGTCGTAAAGTATTAAAGGGTCTAAGTTTTAAGGTCGGCGAGGGCGAAATTCTATTCATTTTAGGAACCTCCGGAACCGGTAAATCAGTTTTGTTGAAAAACCTAGTCGGGTTGTTAATTCCGGACGCTGGCGAAATATGGATTGACGGCCAAGAAACCTCACGCTTGACCGAGCTTGAGTACTTAGAAATTCGCAAAAAATGTGGAATGGTTTTTCAGCAACCCGCTTTGTTTGATTCCCTTACAGTTTTTGAAAATGTCGCCTTTGGCTTGAGAAAGCACTATCGACTGAGTGAAGATCAGATCAAAGAAAAAGTTGGCAAAGCCCTTTCTTTAGTGAATCTGAAGGGTATTGAAAATAAATTACCAACGCAGATTTCATACGGAATGCAAAAACGAGTCAGTCTTGCCCGAACCGTCGCTTTGGAACCGAAAATTCTACTTTTTGATGAACCCACAACGGGTTTAGATCCGGTAACAACAAATGCAGTGAACCATCTGATTCTTAACCTTTCCCGCACCTTAAAAACGACGTCTATTGTTGTTAGTCATGATATGCAATGTGCGCTTGAAATTGCCGATCGGATTGTTGTCTTAGATCAGGGGCAGATTGTTGACCAAGGAACTCCGGCAGAGCTGCGAAAATCAAAAGCACCCTTAGTTATCGATTTTCTTTCTGAATCTTTAGCAATTGAGGCTCAAAATGCTAAATAACTTGCGTCTTATCATCGCTGATATAGGCGCAGCCCTGCTTTTTTTAAGAGAAGTAATGTGGACTGCAGTAGCGCGTCCAGTTTCGATGCATGAGGTTCTGACCCAAATCTGGCGGGTGACCGTGCAAAGTGTGGCCACAACCGGGCTTGCCGGATTTTTTGTCGGGGCGATTATGACGGTGCAATTTACCATGCAGATGAAGGAATTTGGCGCTTTAGGGTACTTAGGTGGCCTTGCAACCAGCGGAACTATTCGTGAGGTTGGTCCTTTGCTTATTGCATTTATGTTAAGCGGAAAGGTTGGGGCGTTTACCTCGGCTGAATTAGGAACGATGCGAGTGACCGAGCAAATAGACGCAATTCGCTGCCTGGGTGCAAATCCAATTCAAGAAATAATCGTACCTCGCTTTATTGGCATCATTGTCTCGAGCTTCTTTCTTTTAGGGATCGGCTTGCTAATGTCAATTTTGGGCGGAATGTTGATGGGTTCGATCTTTGCCGGTGTCAATGCCGATGAATATGTTCGCCATATTCCGACCATAGTTTCTTGGCCATCAATAGCCAGCGGACTTTTTAAATGTTTTGTCTTTGCAGTGGTGCTTTCTACAATTTGTACCTATCGTGGGTATACAGCAACGGGCGGGGCAAAAGGGGTTGGCATGGCAGTGGTAAAAACAGCCGTTGCCACGATGGTTGGGATTGTGATTGCGGACTGGCTTACGACCTTTTTGTCGGATGTTGTATTACGAATTTTTCTTGAGGGATAAATGGTCACGGCACTTGGATTTACGCTTATTCATATTTGGCATTCCCTTTCGCAGCTTATTGAAATGACTGCTAAAACAATGCTTGGAATTTTTCAAAAGCCCTATCGTCTTAAAGAGACCGTGCAGCAGATCTTCTTTGTCGCAAATGGATCGCTGTTGATTATTGTATTCTGTGTCTGCTTTGCAGCGATGGTTACAATTCTTGAAAGCTCGTTTCACATGAAAATTGTTATCCAAAGCGACTCGATGGTGCCTGGATTTGCAGCAATGTTGATTCTCAGGGAGCTTGGTGCCGTGGTCACCGCCTTGCTGTTAACCTCAAGAGTTGGTGCAGGAATTGCGGCAGAAGTCGGAAGCATGCAAATCACTGAGCAAATAGATGCCCTTAAAATGCTGGGAATTGACCCAGTTCGATTTTTGGTTGTTCCACGATTTATTGCTTGTGTCTTGGGTTGCACGGCTTTGACAATTTTTGCAAATATGATTTGCCTGTACTGTGCAATGTTGGTTTCACAGTCGTATTTGGGGTTTACAGAAGGCGACTTTATAACGGCAATGCAGCGATTTGTCAGTTTTCAAGACTTGATATTTGCCGCCATCAAAGGGGCAGCCTTCGGGGCGGTGATCCCCCTGGTAAGCTGTCACTTTGGATTTAGATGCCAGGCTGGCGCTGAGGGTGTTGGCACTGCGACCACAAATAGTGTTGTTGTTTCTTCCGTCGCAATTATTGTTATTGATTTTATTTTATCGTACACTTTTTCTCACTTCTATTGAAGAAACGATTGAAGTGTATTGAACAAAGGATGTTTATGAAGGTCGAGACCAAGGTCGGTTTGCTTTTTGTCGGATCCGTTATTCTGTTGGTGGTTTTTGCTTATGTGCTGGGTATCTTAAATCCGTTTACCAATGCCTATGAATTGAATGTTACCTATAATTATGCCGGCGGGTTGGAAGAAGGTTCACCAGTGCGGGTCATGGGAATAAAAGTAGGAAAAGTTAAAAAGATCGTTTTTGATCCTCAGCAAAAATCTGGAACGGGTGAAGAGGTCAAGCTTCGTGTCTTGATTAATGTTGAAAAGAAAGCATGGTCAAGTATTCGTAAAGACTCTAGGTTTTTTATTAACCTGGCCGGAGTTATTGGCGAAAAATTTTTGGAAATTTCCCCAGGAAATACGACAGAGACTGAGTTTAAGTCCGGCGATACGATCCGCGGCGAAGATCCGCCTCGCATTGATCAACTGATTTCACAAAGTTATGGTTTGGCCGGAAAGATTCTTGAGCTTGTCGAAAAAAACAAGGGTAACGTTACCAACGTCATTGATCAGCTCGACAGGCTAGTGACTAATTTCAATAAGACGTTAGCTCTTCTAGAGAAAACCTCGAAAAACAAAGAGGTAGCGCACTTGATCGATAACGTGATTAAAATTAGTGATGACGTTGTATATCTGACTGGCGCTATGCGTGGTAAAAAAGCAGAAGAGACCTATACCTTAGTTCATAAGCTTTTGTTTCGGTTGGAAGATCTAGATGGACCAGCAATTCGAAAATTTTTACAAACTGAGGGCGTGAAAGCGAGGATCTTTTAAATGATCAAAAAATGCAGGATTTTTGCGGTTTTTTCGTTTCTCCTTTGTTTGCATACTTTTGCCGGACCTGCGGTTCTATTTGAAGAAGTTGATATTGCCGCCAAAAAGAAAAGTGGCAGAGATATAATTCAGCCACTCAGCAGTCGCAAATCCATCCGAGAGGAACTTAAAAAACAGGACTTTGACGATGCCATGGAACTGCGGACCCGACGCCGTGCTGGGGTTGGCTTGACTGCTTATGGACAAGTTGGGATGGCCGGAGCCGTAATTGAGTTGAACTTTGCTCCAGCTGATTCCTTTTTAGGACAATTTGGCGGAGGGAATCGTTATAATGCATTGGCCTTAGAGTGGAAGCATGTTTTTGGAGGTATCGCTTTTGCCCCCTATGCAACCGTCGGCTATTCACGCTGGCATAGCTCAAATGCCTCGAAAGGTCCGATATCGTCCTCAAATCCAAGTATTCTGGTGAACAAGTATCTGACTGACGAAGAGAAATCGTCAGGTCAGTTTTCTAAGGATTTTCTGATTCCATCTTTGGGATTCCAATACTATCAGCTTTTTGGGGAGTATATCGGATCGTCAGTTTATGTTGAGGTCGTATTTTTGATGGAGCTTAACAACCCATCTCCGGTACCCACTGGGGCTACTGGATACATCTATTACTTTTAAGTTTGCCAGCCGGCACTTTAATTAAAGTCCCATCTGAAAAAGCGAATTTTGAACAAAAAAAAACCCTCGATTTCTCGAGGGTTTTTTAAGTACCATACAGTACTTAGAAACGAACTAATGTTTCTTTTTAGCAGCTTTTTTCTTAGTAGCTTTCTTAGCAGCTTTTTTAGTAGCTTTCTTTTTTGCCATGTTTGCTCCTCCCGAGTGGATAAGGCAGTTGTTGTTTGTTCTTCGTCTCCAGATTGTGAAGACTGCTTTTATCAAGTGTTAACAATGTGACCATTGTCGTCAATAGAAATTATTTCGATAGTATCATTTTTGCTGTTGAAGATGTTCTTGGAGGCTGAAAATGGTATTGTGGCTACTACTATCGATGATCGGAATACTAATCGGGCATCGGATTGCACTTATTATTTTCAAAATGAGATTGATCGAAGAAAAACACAGCAAAAAAATCCACGTTCTGACTTTATTTTCCGTTTTGCTGATCAACTTCGTCGGACAAAAGTATCAAATTCTTCATTTCGTTCTTCTTGTTCTATTATTGTTGTCGCCAGTTTTAATTATTGGTGCCGTGCAAAGCCTGAGATCCGCACAGCTATTTATTCTTAGGGTTTCGATACTCGATGCTTTGATCTTGCGAATTCGCTCAGGCGCGTCCTTAAAAACTGCACTAAATGAGCACTATTACTACTTACCTTGTTGGTTACAGCCGCCATGGAAAAACTATTTCGAGAAATCCGAATTTCAAAATGAGACAACTACCGGTTTGGAGGCCAAATTCTTCGCTGAAATTGCCAAAGTGGAAGTTCAAAGGCAAAAACAACTGGAAAAACTTAAGGCCCTGCGCGAAAGATATAGCTTGCAGTTGCAATTTCGACAGAAGTCTAGACAAGCGATGTATCAAGTTCGAATTCAGGGTGCAGTTCTTGGTCTTTTCTTCTTTGGAGTCTGCTGTTTTCAGGTTTTTCAAAGTGGATTTGTCTCAAATCTTAGACTATTCGCTTTTGCTTTCGTGCTTTTTTCTTTGGGTTTCTATTGGTTAATGAGTCTTGGTCGGAGATATCGATGGAAGGTTTAGCGCCAGCACTTGATATCGCAAGCTTCATTAAGATGGGCATGGAGCAGGGTGAGTCCGCACGCAGCTCGCTCAACAAATACCTGCAAGAGGCTGGTGATGAGGACTGGAGAATGTTCCTGAGTCAATGGCTGCATCGGCTAAATACCAATCAAGAGACCTATTCAACCCTTAAAAATCTTTCAAGCCATCATCGCCGCGCAACTCTTTTGCTGCTGGAGCAAGCCTTTCGTGGTGAACCCGTTTACGGCCAACTTTGTCTGCTTGAGTCAGAATTGAAAGAGGTCGTAAAGGCCGAACTTGAAACATTTTGTGCAACTTTACCATTTAAAGCCCTACTTCCACTGCTTTTATTGCAGTTCCCTGCATTCTTTATCGTCTTGATTGGTCCGCTGCTTTCGAAGTTTCTTTCCGCTGGCTAGGCCTTCACGCTGAAGCTGGGCCCAACCCATAATTATCAGTTGAAGTGGTCAATCCTCAAGAGATAGAATTTGATTTTTAGGGGGAAAATAATGAAGGGTTCCAATAGACCGAAAGATAATCTTGTTTCGTCAAAAATATTTAAAAAATTGGTCGAAGAGCTACTTAAGAGCCAACCGGATCAGCACATCGTCAAACAACTGATGAAGGACCAAGGTCTTTCTTATTCGATGGATCCCATCGTGCAGATGTCCACTGTCTTAGATTCAATGGGTAATATTAAACTTAGTAAAGAAAGTGAACCAGAGGTTCTATCATGAAAAATGTATTTAACAACATAATGGATTCAATCGGCCGCACCCCAATTGTTCGCTTAAACCGAATTGCCTTACATTCGAAACACACTTTTTGGGCAAAACTTGAATTTTTTAATCCGGGTGGAAGTGTTAAGGATCGAATCGCTGTTTGTATCATTGAAGAGGCCGAAAAGCGTGGCCAACTGAAGCCTGGCGGTACGATTATTGAGGCAACTTCGGGCAATACAGGCCTAGGTTTAGCGATGGTCGCCGCGGTTCGTGGCTATCGAACGATTTTTGTGATGCCAGATAAAATATCTGAAGAAAAAAGAGCGATTCTTCGCGCTTATGGCGCAAAAGTAATTATCACGCCAACAGCCGTAGAGCCTGACGATGCCCGAAGTTACCTTTCTGTGGCAAAAAAATTGGTCGAAATTACACCAAATTCGTTTTACTCGAACCAGTATCATAATCCCGATAACCCAAAACAACATTACCGCACAACGGGTCCGGAAATCTGGGATCAAATGGGCGATCTAATTGACGTCTTTGTAGCGGGAGCAGGGACCGGCGGGACGATGTCGGGTGTTGGTAAATATTTAAAGGAAAAGAAGCCAAGTATCCAAAATATTTTGGCGGATCCTGAAGGCAGTATTCTTTATGACCTTTACTACCATAAAAAAGTTGTTAATCCTCCGCATCCCTACAAGGTTGAAGGAGTCGGCGAAGATATGCTTCCAGAAAATGTCCACTTCAACGTCATGGATGGAGCCATTCAGGTCGATGACCGATCCAGTTTTTTAATGACCCGGGAATTGGTTGCAAAAGAGGGAATTTGCGTTGGGCCGAGTTCAGCAATGGCTTTATGCGGAGCAATCGAGTGGTCGAAGAAGTTAGAAAAACCATCTAACATATTGATTCTTTTTCCCGACAATGGTCGGGCGTATCTGAGCAAAGCTTTTAATGATGCTTGGATGCGGGAAAATGGATTTCTTCCGTCCCCATTGAAGTCAAAGACCGTAGCCGACTTGGTAGGAAATCGCAGTCCGGGCGAACTGATCAGTGCAGATGTTGGTGAAAAAGTTTTAGAAGTCGTACAAAAAATGAAAGCAGCAGGTATTTCGCAAGTTCCGGTTTATTCGAACGGACAAATTGTCGGAATTTTAGATGAAACAGATATTCTTGAACCTTTAGTGAAAGGTTCGCTAAAATCAACCGAACCAATTATCCATTTGGTCAAAGGCACTTTAGTTTATGTGCAGCTGACCGATGATCTTGCCTCACTGAACGAACATTTACTTAAGGGCTACGTGGCTCTAGTGCAAGAGGGGAAACGTCTGCATATCGTTACCAAAATCGACTTACTTCAATTTTTGGGCGCTATGCCTGAGCTGACTAACTAGGGGCTGATATGAAAAAGGAATTCGTTGAACGGATGGGCTTTGCTACTCGCGCGATTCATGCTGGTCAGGAACCTGACCCAACCACTGGCGCGATAATGACGCCAGTCTATTTAACATCAACCTATGTTCAAGAGTCCCCTGGGCAACATCGTGGCTGGGAGTACAGCCGGACACATAATCCAACCCGTAGGGCTTTTGAGAACTGCCTTGCTAGTTTAGAATCTGGTACTCAGGGTTTTGCCTTTGCTTCGGGTTGTGCTGCCACAACAACAATTCTGCATTTACTGAAGCAAGGCGATCATGTCATTGCAATGGATGATATGTATGGCGGCACATTTCGTCTTTTTGACAGAGTGATCAGGAACAATGGCATCGATTTTTCATATTTGGATTTAACCAAGCCTGAAAATTTTTCCGCCGCGATCAAGGCCAATACAAAAATGGTTTGGATTGAAACCCCAACTAATCCAACATTGAAATTGGCAGATATTAAAAGCATCTCCAAAGAAGCTAAAAAGCATGGAATTATTGTGGTTGTTGATAACACCTTTATGAGTCCATATTTTCAGCAGCCACTAAAGCTTGGGGCAGACTTAGTCGTCCATTCGGTGACCAAGTATATTGGCGGTCACAGTGATATCGTCGGCGGAGCCATCGTTACGAATCGTTCAGATCTAGCCGAGCAATTGGCATTTTTAAGCAACTCGATGGGTGGAATCATGGGCGCTTTTGATGCTTACATGTGCATGCGAAGTTTGAAAACCTTACCACTGAGAATGAAGGCCCACGATCTTAGCGCACATCTGATTGCAGAGTTTTTAGAAACTCATCCAAAGGTTAAAAAGGTAATTTATCCTGGTCTAAAATCCCATCCACAACATAGTTTAGCAAAAGAACAGATGCTAGGTATGGGAGGCATGATTACGTTTTATCTTAAAGGGGGGCTGGCAGAAGCTAGGATGTTCCTAGAAAGTGTTCGGGTTTTTAGTTTGGCCGAGAGTTTAGGTGGAGTTGAATCTTTGGTTGAACATCCTGCCATTATGACGCATGCATCCGTACCCGCTGCCAACCGAAAATTGCTGGGAATTGATGATTCATTGATTCGCTTGAGTGTTGGAGTTGAGGACCTGCAAGATCTTTTGAATGATCTTAAACAGTCTTTGGATAAGGTAAAAATATAGATCGTGTTTGCTGCCTTTGGTTGACAGCAGTGGCCTTTGGCAGGTAACTAAATCCTTCCTTTTTTGGTCTAAATCAGATCGAAGCTGGCTCGGTAGCTCAGTTGGTAGAGCAGCGGACTGAAAATCCGTGTGTCGGCGGTTCAATTCCGTCCCGAGCCACCAGTTTTCGGTTTCTATTTCAATGCGATAAAACTGAGTTGTCGGCCCGATGATTTTTGGTCGCGGCGGTAGGAATGATAGTTCGCATTGGTCTTTGTATCTTCAAAAAGGCAAAAAATATTTTCGCGCTGAATTCCGACAGATATAAGTTGGTCGCGTATAATCAAATTTAGATCTACCAAAGAAAAACCAGATTTCGACGGTCGCGAGTAGCCCGAGACTTTCATTTCTGGGGTATTCGATTGGACAGTCTTGAGCAAAGAATCGCGGATTGAATCTTCAACTTCAAAGCTACTGAATTGAATATGAGGTCCGACAAAGGCCTGAAGCTTCAACGCCGGAAAACGAGCCAAAAGAAACAAAACTGATTTTTTCAAAATTTCATTTTGCACTCCTCGCCAACCAGCGTGGACCGCGCAAAGCACTCCATGTTCGGCATCGACCAACATAACAGGGCCACAGTCTGCGGTTGCAATAACAAGGGCTTGTTTTTTTTCTTGTCGCCAATGAGAATCAGCTTCAACAAGCGCCGTCGAGGCCTCGACGATACAATCGCTGTGGGTCTGCTTTATTTTTAAAAAATTAAACTCTGGATATCTATTTTGCAATGGTATGAGTTGAGCCTTGCGGTTGCCAAAAAAAACAAGGTATTTGCCAGTTTCAATGACAGTACCCAGCAGCGTTTTACTCACTTTCATTGATTAATTCCAAGGTCCTTAAAGCCTGCGAAATATCTGCTGGCCAATGGACTGAGAAAAAAAGATCTTTGCCAGTTGTCGGATGAATGAAGCCCAACTCAGCGGCATGCAGTGCCATCCGTGGAATTGCGCTAATGACCTCGCGAGCAGACACGCTCTTTATGCTGTTTAATTTTCTTGCTGCTCCGTAAAGGGTGTCACCAAGAATCGGACAACCCATTTCTGATAAATGAACACGAATTTGATGGGTGCGGCCAGTTTCAAGTTTTAGTTTCAAATAACTTAGACCAGGGCCTGTTTTTTTAAGTGTCCAATAGTTGGTAATTGACCACCGTCCAGTTTGGCTTGGGAATTCTGGGTCACGAATTTGCTTTTTATCTGCGCCAAGTAAACTGGCGAAGCGCATTCGATCAACCGGGTGTCTTGCTAAAAAACTTTGAATTCGACCTTGCGGTTTGGCTGGGATACCAAGACAGCCAGCAAAATAGATGCGGTGGACGTTTCTGTTTTTAAACTGCAGTACCAATTTTTCATGGGCAAAATCATTTTTTGCGACCACCAAAAGACCACTGGTATCACGGTCTAACCGATGAACAATTCCAGGTCGATCTTCACCAAATTTCATGGATAGATCTTTAGTATGAGCCAAAAGAGCATTTACCAAAGTATCATGCAAATGGCCTGCCCCAGGATGCACAACAAGCCCTGCGGGTTTATTAACAACCAAGAGGTCACTATCTTCAAATAGGATATCCAGGGCAATATCTAAAGTTTGTAAGCTTGAAGGTACGGCCTCAGGAAATGAAATCTCGATCAAATCAGTTGGTCGAATGCGAAGGGAAGTTTTGGCTATTTCTTTATTGACGCGTACAAATTGGCCGCGAATCAAATGTTCTGCCCTAGATCGCGAGCCAATGTCGGGCAATAGGGATAAGCCTTTATCAAGGCGCTGTCCGACCATTTCTGAAGTTATTTCAACAGTGATGAAACCACTACTTTTTAGCAAGTTTGTCTTTGTATAGCTTCATGTAGGAATCGCAAACTTTTTTCTCTTCTAGGCCAAGGACTCTGCAAAGTTGGCCGACATAACCACGAACGTAAACAAGGGCGGGCAAGTTCTGTGATTCCATTTTTTCGATAGCATTAATATAAAAGCCACTAATTTTTGTAATTTCGCTGATGCGATCAAGACCAATTTTTTTATATTCTCTGACTTGCTTAAGAAAATCACCACTCCACTCAGTTTGCTCATGCATTTGTTTTTCGAAGGGTTCATTGCGGGAATAGTCAGGTCGCTGATTCGGACTTCTTTTCGGAGAAGCAGAAACTAGAATTTTACTCTGGGCTTTTAGCACCTCAAAGCTAACGTCCTCTATCATTACAAAGCCTTTGGAAATTTTTTCGTCGTAAAGAGCCCTTAATGTTTTATTTCCGAGCACCAAGTATGATTCTTCAACTAGTCGCAAAAGATCCCGGGCTTCGGCTTCAGAGAATATTGTATAGATAGCAGGATTTTCGCCAGAATAAGTTTGTTTTGCTCGCTCATAAGCAGTGGTGATCTCGTGCTGGGCACAATGAGCACTGATCTCTAGAATATCGTAGTAATTATAACTTGCTGTCTCCATGACTTAAAAAAATCATACCACGGCCTTGTGCAAAGGCGCATTTAAATTTGGCGCCACCAGAAGTTTCGTGATTGTTAAAAACTGACCAGCAATTGGAGTGAATGGCTTTTCTATCAATACCGGTTCTTTGGTCTTGATTGACTGCCACACTGCATTGTCATAATCAATGGCGCCAAGATAATCGATTCCTAAATCGTAATATTTTTTACAGACACTTTTAATCGAATAGCCCAGATCTTGGTCGAGACGACTGCGAGCCGAGTTAACAATCAGACGAACTGGTTTCTCTCCGAAGGACTCAAAATAATCCAATGTGATTCCACCGGACTCCATAAGGTAGGAGCGAAATGAAAAGTGTGACTTTTCGTCAGATGCTCGATATTCCCGCAGTTTTTTCTGCAAATCGCTGAAGATTTGCGGGGTTGAACAATCCTTCAGTTTTGAAGAAAGGTAGGACTCCAGAAAACGATAATTTTTTTCAACTGAGGTTGGCTCTGAATTTGTAACCAGAATTTTTTCGTCAGCTCGTTTAAATATTTCAATATGGGCCGTGGTGGGTCCGGCACCCAGGTCAAAGACAACGAAGTCGTAAGCTAGACTTTTGCATTCCTTGATCAGTTCAATGATCTGATTTGTCGAGACATCATTTGGTGACCACGAGTCCCAGAAGCCTTGAATGTAAGATAGTCGTGGAATATTTGTTCCGTGGACGACATCGACCAATTTTGCTTCATTTGCAAATACCTGTCGCAGATTTCTTTCACTTAAGGGTAGTCCCAAGGTTGTGTGTAAGTTGGCGCCGGTGAGATCAAAATCAATTAAAAGAACTGACTGATTTAGCTTCGATAATGTAATGCCAAGACTTGAGCAAACGAATGTCTTTCCAACCCCGC
The DNA here is from genome assembly GCA_943330705.2 of Streptomyces griseus. Lineage (GTDB taxonomy): Bacteria > Bdellovibrionota > Bdellovibrionia > Bdellovibrionales > Bdellovibrionaceae > CALQIT02. The sequence continues at coordinate 67,901 of CALQIT020000001.1, read as the reverse complement.
CTTTGCCAGCTGCGATAGCCCAAACTTGCGCTGCCATTTTTGATGCCCCCGTGCACTCAATGAAACTACTTAACCCTCAGGTTTTCTTCGGCTTCTGAGGCGCGGATATAAAGGGGTAAAAACATATTCCATTCCATAGTCTGGCCCAAATTTGCTTTTTTAAGGGCCAGTAGGCCAAGGGATTCGGCCGACGGGTAATCAAAGCAGACTAGACCACGAGTCATTCTGGATTTGAGGTGGGCTGAAAAATCAGCTTCATAGACCTTGTAACCATCACCGAAAAATTTAACTTCCGAATTCAAAGGAAAACATTGGTTAATTGCATTTTCCAAGGCTGGGATAGTTAAAGCACAGGACTCTAAAACCCGCTGATCATCAATATAGAAGCAGGCGTAAACCATATTCTTAAAGGCATTGAGAATAAAAACTTGCGGTCCAGAGGACTGATTTTGTTGGTGTAGCATTTCGAACGAATCACAAACCACCATTGGTTTTTTATAAATATAGGAAAAGGACTTAATAATATTGGCGGCCACGCGAATTCCAGTAAAACTTCCCGGACCTTTTCCGCAAGAAAAAATGTCTACCTCACTAAGACGCAAATTTGATTTTCTGAGGGTTTCATCGATGGCTGGATTAAGAAACTCACTATGTCCCCTTTGATTTGTTGAGGACGAAAAACTTAACAAAGTGTTGTTATTAAAAACAGCAACACTTCCTAGGGAGCTACATGAATCAGCAGCCAGAATAATCATTACAACGAGCTAAATAAACGGCTGAAGTCATTAAATAGTGCAAACACCATTAGACTCATCAGAACAGCCAAACCGACTTGCTGAGCGATTTCCATTTTTCGAATACTCATCGGCGCTCCGCGAAGTGCTTCGATAGTATAAAACAAAAGATGACCACCATCTAAGACTGGAATTGGCAGTAAGTTCAAAATAAACAAATTGATCGAAATAATTCCCATCATTGAAAGGAAATGAGAAATTCCAATTTTAAATGTTTCGCTGGCAGCCTGACCAATTGAAATCACACCACCGATATTCTTTGGCGAAATAATACCTTGAATCAGACGCAAGAAGCTGACCACTGTCATCACGGTCACTTGACATGATTTTTCAAGGCCGCGACTGAAACCCGAAATTAATCCAGTTGAACGCAAAGTTACAATAGCTGGCGGCGCCATTGAAACGTAGGGGATAATTCCAATAGTATATCGTTTCTCTTCGCCACCTTGTGTATTCATGTGAGCACTCATTTGTGGGGTAACTTCGAATGCTTGGACTGTACCCTCGCGTTCGACCTTAATCGAAATTGCACCCACACCAGAATAACCTTTAACGCTGCTCAGAACGTCTTCCCATTTTGTTGGCACCTTGCCGTTGACCTCTACAATTCGGTCACCGTCTTTAAGGCCGGCTTTTATAGCGGGGGTTTTTTCCATTACTTTTGCAAGGTAAAGGTCGGGTGCCTCAAAACCAAAAACAGCCAAAGAGGAAAAAGAAATTGCTGGCACAGCAATAGTTAAATTTTGCGCATTTTTAAAATCTAAATTTGTAAAGCGTTCAATTTCAACATTGAACTGGTGACCCTGATAAGCCAAAAGAGCATTTTCAATATCGCGAAAATACTTTATTGGTTTTCCATTTATGGACTTAATAAAGTCGCCAACACGGAAGCCGGCTTTGTATGCGGGAAGTCCTGGACGCACAGCGATAGCTGGCGCTCTTGAAGATGCGCTTAAGCCATCAATCTCGCCAACCATACTTTCAAGACTGAGCACATTTGGATTTGGTGAAAGCTTGGGTTTGGCTTCGATATTTAAGGTTTGCTCAGAAGATTCTCGTTTAACTTCGATTCTCACGGATCGGTCGTTGGCTTGATTTAAAAGATGCTGAAAGTCATCCCAAGTTTTAACAGATTCGCCCTCAACGCCTAAAATCTGATCTCCAGAACGGAAACCTGCTTGATAGGCGGTAGAATCTGCATTGATGTCGCCGGCCAAAGGGGCTCGAACTTCTTCGCCCAGCAAAGAAACGACGGCAAAAACCAAAAGTGCAAATAGAAAATTCATCACCGGGCCCGCTAATACAACCGCGATTCTGCGACTGACAGACTTATGAGTGAATGAAAACTTTTTTTCACTCTCTGGGATTTCGGCACCCATTTCATCACCAAACATTTTTACGTAGCCACCAAGCGGAATCAATGAAAGGCAATAGGTTGTGTCTCCCTTTTTATAAGAAAGAATTTTTTTACCAAAGCCCAGACTAAAAATTTCCACTCGCACACCGCACATTCGCGCGACTAAAAAATGACCCAATTCATGGACAAAGATCAAAAGGCCCAAAAGTACAACGAACGGGGCCACAGCTGAAAAGCCGGTTTGTAGGTAAGAAACAGCGGATTGAAGATAACTTAATGTAATTTCCATAGGGTAAATCTTAATTCGCAGTCAGCAGAGGGGCTACTTTTTTGTCGAAGTATTGTTGAAATTCATTTTCTGTCTAGACCTTTAGGTGGGCGCCCCTCAAAAAACTAAATTACACACAGCATAAACAGCGTCCAGTCAAATGAGGACACGCCCTAGTCAAACAGCAAAAAAGTAGATAATAAAATTGGCTCCAGCCAATAGAATTGGAGCTCCAAATAGAATGCCATCAAGGCGATCTAAAATGCCACCATGTCCAGGCATAATGCTTCCTGAATCTTTTATGTTGGCAACTCGCTTCAGCATTGATTCAAACATATCCCCAAGCTGCGCCAGAGCACCAACTGCAATTGCTAATATCATCAAACTCCATTTTGGAATTCCTGCCAGATACTGGGCAACAATCAACATTCCAAGAACAGATCCCAATAGTCCACCAAGGGAACCGACCACGGTCTTTTTCGGAGAAATACTGGGTAAAATCTTTTTCTTTCCCCATAGCAGGCCAAAGACAAAGGCAAAGGTGTCGCCCATAAACACCGTTGTTAGCAACGCAAAGAACCAATAATTGCCCTGAGGCAGATTCAAGACCTGAACAGCCAATGCCGGCAACAGCCCGACGTAGAAAAAACCAAGAATGCTTTTTGCTTGAAATAGTGAAAGTGTATTCAAATCTGAAAACTTTTTTTCAAAGATGATTGAAATGGAACAGAACAGAATTGAAATCAAAGCAAAACCCAAGGCCACGTGTTGAAAATGATAAACGCCAACAGAAAATATTGAAAGTACGCCGATAGCAAAGAAGACTCTTAAGAACTTAGAGTCATGGTGCTTAAATAAAATACGGCTGATCTCGTAAGCTCCAATAAGCGGGGCAACAAAACAAATGTACTTTAAGCCTTCACGGTGGAATTGAAAATAAATAGTAAATAAAACAGTCAAAGCAATAAGTGCTGAAAAGATCCTAATGAGCACGGATGGCATGATTACTTACCCCGCCGAAGCGCCGTTCTCGATCTGCAAAATCAGCAAAAGCAGCATTCAAATCATCAATTGTAAAATCTGGCCAAAGGGTTTTGCTAAAGTAAAATTCGCTATAGGCTGCCTGCCAAAGTAAGAAATTTGAAAGTCGAGACTCGCCACTGGTTCGAATAATCAAATCTGGATCAGGAGCAGGGAAAGTACTCAAGCGGGTATGAATTGCAGCTTCATCGACTTCATCAATGGAAAGTGTTTCATCACGAACTTCCATGGCAATTTTTCGGACAGCGTCGGCAATTTCTTGCCGAGAGCCGTAACTGACTGCAAAAAGCAGGGTCATGCCCGTACAGTTTTCTGTGGCTTTAGTGGTGTAGGTAAGGGCCTCTTGAAGGTCTGTCGGAACGCGGCTAGGTTCGCCTATGACTTTAAAGCGAATGTTCTGTTTTACTAAGGTGGCTGTTTCGCGTTTTAAATAACGGCGTAGCAAGTTCATCAAAAAAGAAACTTCTGCATGGGGTCTTAGCCAGTTTTCGCTGCTAAAGGCATAAAGGGTCAAGTAGCAGATTCCCTTTTCAGCACACGCCGTAATTATTTGTTTAGCAACTCTGGCGCCTTTAATATGACCAAAGGTTCGCGGGCGGCTTCGCTGTTTTGCCCAGCGGCCATTTCCATCCATAATAATTGCTAAATGTTTGGGTAAACTCATCCCTTCAATCCCAGCCGTCTATATGGTCAAGATGCTTTTCTCTTTCTCTTCAGAGATAGCATCTACTTTTTTAATGTAGTCATCAGTCATTTTTTGAATTTCAGTTTCTGATTTTTTTGCTTCGTCTTCGCTGGTCGCCTTGTCCTTCAGAAGTTTTTTTACCTCTTCATTGGCGTCCCGTCGTCCCATCCTGATCGAGACTCTGGCGTCTTCAACAATTTTTTTAGTCTGTTTGGCTAGATCCTTTCGTCGATCTTCAGTCAAATCCGGAACTCGCAGACGAATAACTTTACCATCGTTCATTGGCGCCATGCCTAAATCACTTTTTACAAGTGCCTGCTCAATTTCCTTTAAAATTGAAGCTTCCCACGGAGCAATCAAAAATGACTTCGCATCCGGGCAAGAAATTGCTGCCACCTGACTCAAAGGTGACATTGATCCATAATAGTTTACTTTTACATTATCGAGCATTGAGACCTGCGCCCGGCCGGTGCGAATCTTCTTCAACTCACTGACTAACGATTGAAGTGATTTTTCCATTTTTTCTAAGGCTCTTTTTTTGATGTCTGCACTCATGGATTCCTCCAAAAAATTAATGAACTAATGTTCCGATTTTTGCTCCGCAAACAGCCCTCTTAATATTTCCCGCTTCAGTGAGGGCAAAACTTAAGATCGGCAGTTTATTATCCATACAAAGACTTACGGCCGTAAGGTCCATAACCTGCAGGCCACGATTCAAAACATCCAAATAACTAATTTTATCGAACTTCACAGCATCTGCGAATTTCACAGGATCTTTATCGTAAATTCCATCCACCTTTGTTGCCTTCATTAAGATCTCGGCATTGATCTCCATCGCACGAAGGGCCGCAGCTGTATCCGTAGTGAAATATGGATTGCCTGTGCCAGCGCCAAAAATGACCACTCTGCCTTTTTCTAAATGTCGAATGGCACGACGTCGAATGTAGGGCTCAGCAATTTCCGCCATTTCTATGGCAGTTTGAACACGATTTGGAACCCCTGCTTTTTCCAGGGCGTCTTGCAAGGCTAAAGCATTAATACAAGTCGCTAGCATTCCCATATAGTCAGAACTGGCACGGTCCATTCCTTCCGCAGAGGCCGCAACCCCACGAAAGATGTTACCGCCACCAATCACGATGCCGATTTGCACACCAGTTTTATACGCATCGGCCACATCTAGTGCGATTTGCTGAATCACCGTGGAGTTAATCCCTGTACCTTGTTTTCCGGCCAGGGCTTCTCCACTAAGCTTGAGAAGTATTCTTTTGTAAGAAGGCCCTTTCAAGAGATCCTCGTTCCGTTAAGATTTGAAATTTTCTAGTGAGCCTTAGTTTGAGCTGCGACTTCTGCAGCAAAATCAGTTGAACGTTTTTGTAGACCTTCGCCCAACTCAAACCGCACAAAACGTTTGATAGTTAACTCTTCGCCGATCTTTTTTCCGGTCTCTTTCATATAATCTTTAACTTTGATATCAGGATTTTTTACGAAAGCCTGTTCTAACAAACAACTTTCTGCCAAGAATTTCTTAATTTGACCTTCAACAATTTTTTCAATCATCTCAGGCTTTTTTCCTTGCTCAATATTTTTTCCAATTAAGATTTCTCTTTCTTTGGCAACGATTTCTGCAGGAACATCTTCCATTGATAAGCTAATCGGACTCATTGCTGCAGCATGAAGGCAAACGTCATTGGCAAAAGTTTTGATTTGATCGGACGACTGAGCCGTCGAGAGTTCAACTAAAACACCGATTTTACCATCGCCATGAACATAACAATGCACAAATCCCGGGGAATCAAAACGCGCAAATCTTCGGATTACTAAGTTCTCACCGATCTTTGCAATTGATTCTTTAAGGGTTTCGCCAACTTTAATGCCATCAATGACAGTCTCCAACAAAGCTGGAACATCAGCCGGAGCAGATGGGGAAGTCGCAATGTATTTGGCCATATTACTAACGAATTGCTTAAATAACTCATTTTTTGCAACGAAATCAGTTTCAGAATTAACTTCAATTACAGCTCCGGTTTTTCCGCTATTTACGAAAGCTGAAACGATACCTTCCGAAGCCAAACGATCTGCTTTTTTTGCAGCCGATGCTAATCCTTTTTTGCGAAGCCATTCGACGGCAGCTTCGAAGTCACCTTTGGTTTCTTCTAAAGCTTTTTTGCAATCCATCATTCCGGCACTTGTTTTTTCGCGTAGATCACGAACCATGGCAGCTGAAATAGACATAAATAAACTCCTAATTTAGCCTGATTTAAAATTATAAAATAAGAGACCGCATTGTTGCCTCATAAAACAAGCACAAGCGGTCTCAAGACATTGTATGGAACTACTCTTCAGTAGTTTCTTCTTTTTTCTCATCTTGGTTCTCAAGCTCGGCTTGAATTTCAACAACCTCAGCCATTCCCGCAGCAACCAATTGGCGCTGTTTGGAAACCTTAATAACTGAAGGTTCTGGTCTCTTGGCTTCTGGTTTGCCTGGAGTGCCACGACGAGGGCGGCGATCTTGACGATCTGAAGCAGGTGCTGCCGCTTCTCTTTCTTTCGCCAAATCAGATCCCTTGTCTGTTTCTACTCGAAGTTTTTGTTCATATTCTTTTGCGCCTTCGATGTAAGCATCTGCAATGAGGTTCGCAAAAAGCTTGATTGATCGAATTGCATCATCATTTCCTGGAATTGGAAAATCGATCAATTCTGGATCTGAGTTGGTATCAGCAACCGCAATAACTGGCATTTTTAAACGACGGGCCTCGGCAACAGCGATATGTTCTTTTGGCAAATCAACCACAAACATCGCAGCTGGTTGATCTTTCATGTCACGGATTCCATTTAGGAATTCACTTAGACGAACATATTCTTTTTCCATTCCTGCGCGTTCTTTTTTAGTGAAATACTCTAGCTCACCCTTTTCACGCATAAGATCGATTTTGCGCAGGCGATCAATCGAAGCTTTGATCGTTTGGAAATTTGTCAGCATGCCACCCAACCAACGTTTAGTGACGTAAAACTGGCCACACTTTTGTGCAGCCTCTTGAATTGGCTCGACAGCTTGCTTTTTAGTTCCGACAAAAATTACTCGTCCGCCTTCGGATGCGATTTTTTTGACGAAATCTGCCGCTTTATTTGCACGAACTACTGTTTTTTGTAGATCGATGATGTGGATTCCACCCCGAGACGTATAAACGTAGGGCTTCATCTTTGGGTTCCAACGTTGAGTCTGGTGTCCGAAATGAACTCCAGCATCAAGCATTTCCTTCATGGTTACTTGTGCCATGACAATATCCTTTCTGGTTAAACCACCTTTTGGACAGGGACCTGACGGATGTCATCAGGTAATACCCCATTTTTTCGGGTCGGGGCTAAAAGTCATAAAACTTTTAACCATTTAAAATTTTGAAGGTTTATCCCTCAAAATGCGTTTTCAGACCATCCAAAAACACGATTTAAATTTCGACCGTCGGGGACCAGTATTATCCAAAAGTGAGTCGTTAGTTAGCAGCGAGGATTAGCACGGGCTATGATTGTCCGCAATGGTACCCCAATTACGACCCGGCGCGGCAAACCTGATCAATGGTTTTCTGACTGCGGTTGGGGCTGAAAATTTCGCCAAGCCACTTAAAAAACCCTTTTTCACTGGTTTTTTGAGCCTTAATTCTTAAGTCACAATTCTTTATTTCTTTGAATTGGTCGGACAATAGAATTCGATGCATGCTGATTCTTAAATGATCAAGGTCAAGCTGGGCCTTAACTCGAGCCAAAGAGGCGGCCGTGATGTCATTTTGAGCACTTACAACGTGCAATAAATCGGTCGTACCAAAGCTATATTTTTTCAACTGCTGTTGGTAGGTCAGGATATATTCTTGCTCGGCCTCGCTGACCAATTGAATTTGTTTTTCGATTTCTGATAATGCTGCCATGGTTGATTCAAGCATTCGGCTGTGCTCAAGGCGCAGCTCGATCTTTCTTAACTCAAGTTGCCGGCTGGTGTGTTGATTTAAACGAATTGCCGGCAAGTAGCTAAAGCCAATTCCTATTGTCGCATTGTAGTTTAGTTTATCAAAGGCACCGTGCCTAGGCTCAGATCCCATTGGTGGTGATGATTGGCCACTAATAGTGGCGCCAGTGATAACTCCAAATACTTTGCTCCATTTGTCGCTCTTATTTGCAGCAATGAGGGCCTCAATTTGGCGGTTTTCAGGAGCAATGGCCAGGGATAGGTCGATTATTTTTTGCAAAGAATCCATTGATTGCAGGTCAGGAGCTGGGACCTGGGTCGCAATAAACTGAATGTCCGTTTCCAGAGACAAACCTAGAGCTTGGCGAAGGGCCGCACGCTCTTGTTTAATCAGGACGTCCATTTGCGAAAGCTGCTGCAACGAAAACTTTGTTTGTGCGCGTGCCTTAGCTAAGTCGGTTGCAATGACGCTGCCAAGGAACTTATCTTTTTCTTCCAAAAGATCTTGAATTTTTTGATGGTTGGCGACCTGCTGTTTGACAACATTATAAATTGATAAATCACCAACGACTGTCGCATATAGCGAATAGATTGAAGCAAATTGATTGAGCTGCAAAATATAGAAAGAATCACCTTCAGCCTCAAGAAGGTGCACACTTTTTCGAACATCAAACCATTTACTAGGCAGAAGAAAAGGCAGCAAAAAGGCAACGTTGCTTAAAGCAAAAGAAACAGGATCTGATGCTGATCCCCCAAGGCCCAAATTAATACTTGGTAAGAGCTTGGTCCTTTCCAAATTAACCAGCGCCTTTGCTTGATAGACTTGATTTAAACCATCTAGGACGGCGATGTTTCCCTCGAGAAGCTGAGTCCTTAGATTTTCAGGTGTGACATAAAAAATTTCTGTATCTGCAGCAGTTGCAATGTGAGAAAAGTTTGGAACTAAAGAAAAGACTGTGAGGGTCAGGATCAAAGAGCGGAAAGTAGTTCTCATAAGTCACCCCTAAGTAACAGTCCTAAGTCCTAGGAAAAATTAAGTTTTTCACGATTATCCTTAGGGTAAAATGAAGTCAAATTTAAAGTCGAAAATACAAAGAAATTCTTACCAATTGGGGCTGAATTCGCCTCTATTAAGGCGATATGTGTACAATTTTCAGAGGGCTTGGAAACTAAACCAGTTCACCGTCCCAGAGAGCTTTGATAAAACTGTTCAAGGGAAAGATATCAATTTCATTCTTAGTAAGTCGAGTGTCTCCTAAATAAATCGCAAGCATTCTTTGCAACCTCAACGGAACTTTGGCTCTAATATTCAAAGACATTTTTTGGAAATCACTATTCCACTTCTTGGTATGTTTTATTTCGAGAGTCATAAATTGGCTTGCTGACGATAGAGATTTCCTTTTTGTTTCAATAATAAAATCAATATCTCCTATGGAATTTACGTTGTAGTAGAAAATTCTAAAGTCAGCCCCGGTGATCTCGCGGTATATTTTCAATTCATTGAGAATCACCAGTTCCAGGTAAAATCCTCTTTTTTCGGGCATTAGTTCTAGATTTCTCAGACCTTCGCTTGCTCTGGCCACACCGTTATCAAAAAAATAAAACTTGGGATGTTTTGATTCCCGAGGAAAAATATTAAGAGGATAGGCCTCTAAGTAACTTCCGACTAAAGTGTCTTCCAAAATTTGAAACCATGATTTAATAGTGTCTCCAGATTTACCAACTTCTCGAGCGATATTTTCAAAATTTAATATTTGTCCGTGATACTGTCCTGCCATTTCGATAAATTTGCCAAAGTCTGTCAGGTTTCGCACAAGTCCCTCTTGTAAAACCTCTTCTTTTAAATAGGCTTCGACGTAACTAAACAGATAATCATTCACTGAAGGCATGTCTTCGAGGTTCACGGCCGTGGGCAGCTGACCACAAGTCAATAGCTCTGTTACTTTTTTGTAAGATCCAAGTTCCTTCATTGATAATGGGAACATCCGGCGCTGAAGAGCCCTGCCGCCCAACAGATTAACTCCATTTTTTTTTAGCCTTCTGGCGCTCGACCCGGTCAGAATAAAAGTTAAGTTTTTTTCCTCGATTAATCTGTGTACCTCATCCAAAAGTTCAGGAATTTTTTGGATTTCATCGATAAAGACCGTTTGCTTTGGCTTTAGGTGAGCGGTCATATCCTCTAACTCAGAGGGATTCTTTGACAAGGCGCGAGCATTCACAGATTTTAGCAAATCAATTGTAAGCGCGGGCTTAACTTCATCTCGAATGAACGTACTTTTACCTATTCCTCGCGGACCTAAGAGTAGAATCGATTTCTCCGGTTTTTGATAAAGTCTAGAAAACCTCATTTTTACAATATCCTAGTACTACTAGGATATTTCAAGACAATATCCTAGTAGCACTAGGATATTGTAATTCAGACCTACCTATGGCCAGCCAGTCCGACTCATGGGGCCGAAACAGCTCTTTTTTTCGCTGCTCGATGAATTTGTTACCGCCCTTAATGAATTCTTAAATATCCAGATCTGGTGTCGGACGTTCTTGAGGCAAATCAGGGCTTTTAACCTCAACTTGAGTTCCCAAGGGATGGCATCCTAACGAGCTTAAAATAAATTCTGCCTGCAGCAGTGCCCCTAAAATATTTTTCTGTTGGTGCATTGCCGGAGAAGCAATCCAAAGATTTTCGGTGTTTGGAAGAGTGCCGTTGGCGGAAAGCTTTAGGTCACCGTTTCCAGAATGATTTGGCACAATCAGAATCCGCTCAAAAATTAAATTTTCAAGGGCATTTGGGTAGGCCCGTTTTATTTGACGTTTTATCTTTTTTAAGGCAGCTCCAGCTTTTTCAGAATCTTCAGATTCTTCATTATCAACAAAGCTTATCCATTGCGAGCATTGAATTTTTTGTCCATTGATTTCATTGGCTGGTAGAAATGAACCAAGACAAGGTCCTAGTTCGTCTTCGGTTGTTCCATTTAAAACATGCAGATTCGGCAAAACGGTAACTTCATGGTTGTGAAATAAGTCCAGGCAAACAGCAGTCCAGTAGGTATTTTTCGAAAGCTTTTGCAACATTCGAGAGGACAAAATGTCGTCGGGAAGCAAAGTTTTTAGGTCACCAACAGCCCCACAAAATATAAAATTTGTAGCTTGAATCGTTTTTTGGCCATTGACCATAACGCCTGTAACTTTTTTGTTTTCAATCTGAAATTTGGTAACATAGGAGCGAGGTAAGAACTGCCCTGAGTAATTGTTAAAAAGAATCGGAGTCCACTCATGGGGTTCAAGTGTTAACTTAAGTTGCCGGTTGTTTAGGAAATAAGAAAGTTCGTCATAAAAAGCTGGTGGTTTTTCGCCAAAACCGACAAAAGGCTTTAAGCCCCCGGCCTCGAAGGAAACCACCGGATTTTCAAGTGATTCTGGGGCCAAATGAGTTGCTAGAAGGGTCTCGAGAAAGGCAACCGCTTTTTGCGAAAGCTCCGTATCTGGCAAGAAACGAAGGCCGTTATTAAGCGGACCGACCTTGCTTTGGATGGACCGATTCTGGCCGCCAAAGGTATCTGCGGCTTCAATTAGGATCACATTATTTGAGACCTTACTAAGAGCATTTGCGATACATAGGCCAGAGAGCCCGCTTCCGATAACTGCATAGTCATAAACTGTAGTGGCTGATTTTTTTACTGATTGCATAAAGAAAACTGTCGCAGAGTTTTGCGGGCGCTTGCAAGACTAAACGCTTTAACAGCCGATCTAAGAAGTATTGCGTCACTTCGATTTTGTTCAATTTAAAGCGACTTAAGAGCGATCAACTCGTGCGGCAATTTCTTGCAAAATAAGCCGGATGGGTGGCTTTAGCTTTGGGTATCTGTCTAAAATGGCAGCAATTGGAGGGGATAGGCGATAGTAGCTGGCAATGAATAAGCGTCCGACGGCTGTTCGGGCCAAGGATTGATCGCGAAAGTTTGAAAGCTGCAAAACCGGCAAAGCAAAAGGGGATTCAAAAGCGCTGGTTGCAATAAAGCAACGACCCTTGTCGGCGCCCGCTGCTTTTAAAAAATCGCGAATTGCGGCTGGATTTTTAGCGCTTCGTTGGAAGACCTCAGCCTTGCGAATGATATCAGGGTAAATTGGCGTAAAACGTAAAAACAATGCTAGTTTTTGCGAAGCCCGATTCATGCGCTCGCCATACTTTTCACTGGTATCGTAAATCCGCAGCAAGTCCCAATAAACTAAGGCCACAACGGTCAACTCTTGAGTGCGAGCCGCTTCTTTAAACATTTCCGGTGTCAGCTCGCCAGGTTTAGAATCAAAAACAACTTCTAGAATTTTGATATATTTTTCGTAGGTCACAGCGGCATCAGAAAACATTTTATTCGTCATATTCTGTCGGGCTTTTTTGATCAGGTTGACCCGACTTTTCCAAAGCACTACTTTTTTATTTTCCTTGGCCTTTTCCCTAGCCAGAAGAACACTTCCGCGGGCAACCGAACCAGCAATCTGGGCAAAACACGTGTTGCATACCTGGGGCGGAAAAGCCTCGGTGTTGCCTTCTTCCTTTAGTTTCGAAATAAGCGCTTGATCAAGGCTAACGAGCTCGGTCACTGAATTATTGCAACGGGGACAAGGAACTTCTGCCATGATCTAATTTTCCTAGAGAAGATGAATCGGGTCAACATCGACTAGAATTCTAGTCCCGGCCGGGATCCAGGATTCATCACCCAAGACTTGGAATGAAAAATTATTTAAAGTCTTAGACGTCAGACCCTTTAACAATAACTGGTAGCGAAATTGATTTCTGATCTTAAGAAGCGGCGCAGGGGCGGGGCCCAGGACCTCAATTTCCGCATAAACCGGGTTTTTCCCTTTCAGATAGCGACAGCGACTAGCTAAAAGTCGAGCAGTCTCTTGAACTTTCTCATGATGCAGGCCTTGAATTCGGCAGGATATCAGTCGGCCGTGAGGTGGATAGTTTAAGGCAGCACGATCGGCCAGTTCGTGTTTGGCAAAACCGATAAAATCAGCGGTTTTAGTAAATTGCAAACTGGAGTGGTCGGGGTTGTAGGTCTGTACCAAGACCTTTCCTGGTTCTTCTCCCTTTTTAATGTGGCGCCCGGCGCGGCCACTGACCTGAGTAATCAGTTGAAAGCTACGTTCAGTGGCGCGAAAATCAGGAAGATTAAATCCCACATCAGCAAGGATTAAACCGACAAGATTGAGTTTTGGAAAATCCAGACCTTTGGCAATCATTTGTGTGCCAATTAGAATATCAATTTCGCCATTTTCCATTCTTGCGATTAAGTCTTCCAATTCAACTCGATTTTGAATTTCGTCACGGTCAGCCCTGGCCACGATGGAGTTTGGAAAAAGCCGTTCAATTTCAGATTGCACCAGTTCAGTTCCAAGGCCGACGGGTTTTAGCTCACCCTTTTTACAGGAGGGACATTGCAGTTTGAGGTCTTCGTGGTAGTCGCAGTAATGGCAAACCAGATGAGTGCTTCCATGCAGAGTCAGGGAAATATCACAATTTGGGCATTCATGGGTGTAGCCGCAGGACGGACACAAGACGACCGGAGCAACGCCCCTGCGATTTAAAAACAGAGCAACTTGCTGCTGTTTACCTAAGGTTTCATTCATCGCCGCAAACAACTGAGGACTTAACCAGTTTGGAATTTCAGAGTTGGCTGAATTTTTAATTCGCATATCAATAATTTCAACAGTCGGCAGAGAGCGATTTTCTACCCGCTGGCTCATCTTATGAAGTTGATAACGATGATCTAAGGTATTCTTCCAAGATTCTAAGCTGGGTGTTGCAGACCCCAAGATAACCGGACAATTTGCAAACTTCCCCAACATTACCGCGCAATCACGACCGTGATATTTCAGTTTTTCGTCTTGCTTAAAACTGGATTCGTGCTCTTCATCGACAATAACTAAACCTAGGTTTTCAATCGGACAAAATAAAGCCGAGCGTGCCCCGATTAATATTTTTTTTCGACCTTCAACAATATCCCACCACTGAGTTGTTCGCTCGCGATCGGTTAATTGCGAGTGCAAGACAGCAATTTGATCACCAAATCGGGCTGCAAAACGATGAATCAGCTGGGGGGTAAGGGAAATCTCTGGAACCAAAACCAAACCGAGATGGCCTTTTTCCAGGGTTTCTTTTAAAAGTTGCAGGTAAACTTCAGTTTTTCCGGAACCGGTAACTCCGAAAAGAAGATGCACATTAAATCCATCATGTTTTTGAATCGAACTAAGAACGGCGGTTTGCTCGTCGGTTAATTTCAAACTATGATTGGGTTGGGAATCTGGTGTCATCAAAGGAACAACTGGGGCCCGCTGCGACGCTCTGGCTTTTACTTTTCGACTGAGTGGTGGGTAAGCCAAGCCCGTAACAGATCCAATCGGGTGCTGGTAATACTGCGAAACCCACTCTAACCATTTTAGGAAATATTCAGGTAATGGTTGAAATTCAGTTTCGATTTCAAGAATTTCTTTGACCAAAAATTTACTCGGAGCTTGACCGGCGACTGATGTTTGCGAAGAAAGCAGAACTCCGGTTGCCTTTCGGCGTCCCAGCGGAATAAGCACTCTGTGTCCACGCTGAAGTAGGCCAAGTAAAGCTTCAGGGGATCGATAGGTCAGCGACTGAGGCAATGGAGCGTCGACGGCCACACTCCAGAACTCCTCTGACATTAACGAAACCTCTTGTAGAACTCCTCGGCAAGAAACCAAGCGGGATGGGTCGTTATAAGATCACTTTTACTGACAACTTTGGCGCCAAAGTTTGGAAAGAAATCACGTGCTTTCGAAACTACCGATAGCGTGTTGATCTGAATTTGTTTATTTTCCCAACGAACCAACCGCACCTTTGGAAAAATAAGCCCTCTTGAAAAGGCACTGTGTTTATCCGCACTGATCTCAACCTGAGAAGGCAATCTTATTTTACGTAAGACGAATTGATCCTGTTCAATCCACAAACCAGGGGGTGCGGCTTCCTCTAGCGCCGGGCTTGCCGAGCCAAAAGCGTAGGTGACCACACCACCGGTGCGGGACAAACGTAAAAAGTCCTCGGAGCGATAGGAATAATTTTTAAGATTTACAATTTTCTTTTTTTCAAGGACCTCAGGTAAGGCAATCCTCATTTGCACTAAATTTTCTGCCATATTATGACTGTTGCGAAAATGAAAATACTTCTCAATGAACTCATCATCCAATTTTTTATCTTCCCCTTTCGTGCGGTCGCCCAGGGGTTGCCGATGGCCGTTACGATAGCTATTGGAAAATAATAAAACATCGCGATTATCTTTGTTCGTTGAAACTAATAGTTTCATTGAATTTTCATTCTCCACCAGCCAGGTTTCTTTCAAAGCCAATGTGTCGGTGGGTGTTTGCACCAAAACTTCGAGCTCAATCAGATAGATGCCCTGGCCATTATTTTCTGCAGTTCGCTGAAGAATCATAGCTGCTGGTGGGATAAACGCCAATGACGGCAGACAAAGTAGTATGCTGAATAGAATTTGAAAGTAAAAAAACGATCTCATTGGTTATCCCTTAATTCGTTGTGCAAGCTCTAATAAATACTTTGAAAAGTCATCCTTTAGTTCGCTATTACGAAGGGCCAATTCAACATTGGCCTTCAGATAGCCCAGCTTATCACCAGCATCAAAACGCTCGGCAGAAAATGTCGAAGCAAAAACGTCCTTTTGTTTTGCCAATTCATTCATAGAGTCCGTGAGTTGGATCTCGCCAGCAAGGCTTTGTTTGGCTTCTTTTAGAAAAGTAAAAATATCATGGCTAAATACGTAGCGTCCTGGCATGGCCCAGCGACTTGGGGCTTGCGCTATGCTTGGTTTTTCAATGAAGGACTTCACTTTGAAATAGCCTTCACTGATTGCTGAAAGGTCGGCGATCCCGTATTTTGAAACATCGCGCTCAGGAACGTTCATAACAGCGACGGTCGTCGACTGGTTAGCTTTATGTAAATTGACCAAATGCTGAGTGGCGTTTGGCTTGCCACTTTGTGCCAGCATGATTTCGTCACCCAGTAATACGGCAAAGGGCTCGTTACCGATGACTCGTTCGCCACAAAGTACGGCGTGGCCCAATCCCAAAGGTTGTTTTTGTCGAATGCTGATAATGTTGGCCATGGATCGAATTTTTAAAAGGCGGTCCAGAAGATAAGTTTTTCCATCTTTTTCTAAGCGGTCTTCCAATTCGTAGGAAGCATCAAAAAAATCTTCAATTGCAGTTTTGCCACGTCCTTGAATTAAAAATATGTCTTCGATTCCGGCTTGCACGGCCTCTTCGACCACATAAAAAATGATCGGGGCATCGACAATAGTTAACATTTCTTTGGGTACAGTTTTGGTCGCTGGCAGAAAGCGGGTCCCCAATCCTGCAGCGGGAATGATTGCTTTTCTAACAGTAGCCATACGTTAACCTCGTTTGCAGATAGACCAAAGTCCAAGTTCGAAAGAAATAGGCAGACCTTTAGAGTGCCTCAGATTGAGATAGAATATCAATAAGTCTGGGTTTTTTTGAAGCAGCACGTCCTATGTGCTATTCTGATATGGCATTTATGAAAATCGTTTTTTAGGGGGATGAATGAAAGCGAACTGGAAGCAGGGCCTTCTTGTCATTGCTAGTATTGGCTTGCTTTTTTCTTTTCAAAATTGTGGGCAAACTGGGGCGGGGGACTCGTCGGATGCCAGTATCGAGCAGCAAGTTCACGTGGATCCTCGTTATTCAGCCTTAAAGTTCCCCTATCGCTTAGTCGCAAATCAATTTGCCTACATGTCTTGCGGCAATGGCAATCTTGCTAATTTTACTTTCAAAATCGGGGCCTTTACCGATAGCGACACTAGTTTTTCTTTTGCCTCAACGGGGGTTGCTTTGCCCCCAGGTGGGGTGGTTTTAAAGACCGAGTTTCTGACGGCTTTTGACGCAGCCACAGCTGGAATGTCCGCCGACGAAAAGCAAAGTCGAATGCGTGATGCATTAATGACGATTTCACCCTCCTACGGGATGCAGCCTTTCTTTTCCGTTCGTGCACCGACCAATTCTGGGTCTTTGGCTGATCCCAGCGCTATTCTGGTGCAAACAGATGCTGGTAACGACGCAAATTACGATTTTCCATTGGGCGTTCTTTCAAACACTGAGTACGCCGATCCCGTCAGTCAAAATCGAAATAAGTTTCAGAATTATTTTCCGGCGGCACCCTATGAGCGTCGTAATTTTGAATCCAAAATTACTTTTAAATACAATGCAAGCTGGGCTGACGAAGAGGCCTTTATTTCAAATGTCGGCCAAGGTGGCTTACTTTTGGGATTTGCCGATCCAAAGAAAATCAAAGTTGACAAAGAGTTTCCGACAATTGAGGTCGCACGCCCTCCTGGCAGCTCGGATCGATCTGCCCACGGCCAATATCTGTTGCCAGTTTTTCGCCACCAATTGGCTAACAATAAGAATCCTGATACCGCCAATCCGCCACTATTTTCAAATCGCAGGGTGACAGATATCGAGGAGCAAAATTTAGACGAAGGCACTTCGCCGATCTCAATTACAGATGTTGCGAATTGGAAATGTAAGCAGTTTATGGTTGTTCAAGCTGGCGACCGCAATTCGATGATCTACAAACACAATACTTCTACAAACTCAACTTGCGGCGTAACGGCATCAGGTACAAATTGTGTCCCAACTGCCGCTTGTCCGATTGAAACCTATTCTCAGCTTTACCCTATACCCCCAAATCCTGAGAATTTGGCATGGAATCAAGCGATGCGTAGATTCTTACCTGTTGAAGAGTGGGACGTAAATATCACTGGAGAATGCATTGTTCCTAAAAAATCTGCCAATGGTTGTTATGGCGGCGGTGCTGTTGTTTATGACCAAGTTTTCTTTCCGGGAACGGCAATGGCTGCGATCGGCGGTCATGCGGGCTGTGGTGGCACTTACGGAAATTGTGCTCACTATCTTTCGCTTTGTATTCGCCGTGGTCCTACGCCGCGGTAGTTAGTCAGGGCTTTTAGCTGACTTCAATCAGCGTTATTCCATTGATTCAATAGCTTTTTCAAGAGTAGCATTTCCCGACAGGGGGCTACTATGAAGCTGTTTCTGGTTTTGCCATTACTTTTCGCGGTTCAGACTTCATCTGCCGACTATTCGGGGGCGGTGACAGCAGGAACGGGTGGGGCTGGCCGTGCCGCCATCGAAGCCAGCGAAGGTCCCTTTAACAATCCAGCAACCATTCCCTATTTAAATGGGTACTATTTCACCTCAGGAATCGGAAGCTCGGTTCAAAATGGAGTCGTTGGTAACGATTTAACCTTAAGTTTGACTGACAATATGAAAGAAACGGTTTTGCCGACCTCTTTGGCCTACGGACAATCGGTCTATAACATGGATAGTGGCGAGCAAATGGCAAAGCGGCAATTGCGTCTGTCATTTGGTGGATATTGGACAAAAAAAATCACCTCCGGTCTGGCTTTTATCTATCAAGACGACAAAATGCCGACGACCCGATTTACCCAAACAAATCTGACGGCAGGGGTAGAGTGGGTCCCTAACAAAGACTTAGGTTTTGCCATGGTTGTCGAAAATCTGATGCCCGCCAGTGAGGCCATCCCCATCGCGAATAAGCTAAAAAAGACCACAGGTGGTGGCATGGTCATGAATTATATGAAACTGATGCGGTTTAAGGCGGATGTGGTCTCTGGACCAGAAAATAATTTTCTTTATCCCACCTTGGCTTTGGGTGTGGAAAACTATCTGAATAAGTGGATCATTTTTCGGGTGGGGGCGCAAAGAAACAACTTTGAGCAGTTTAGCCTGTATACCGCTGGGGTTGGCTTTGTTTTGCCAAAATTTGGGCTTCAGTTTGCCTATCAAACCAGCCAAGAGAACCCTTTAGCCACTAGACACACTGTTGACTTGGCTGTTCCGATTTGGTAACCCCTGAGGTCTGATTGAACGGGAGTTGAAACATGGCATCAAAAACAAGTGCTACTGAAATGAAAAGAACGCGTAGAAACGCACGAATGGGCAGAAAGCGCAAAGCTGCTGATCGCACAAAGGGTTCTACAAAGTCGCAAAAAGAGCTTTTTGACTAGATTTTCATAAAAATTTATTTTTCGGAGCTGCTGAGGACCAAAGCTAGTTGTTGCTAGCTTTTCTTCTTAGCGTTGCAGGCATTTCTTGCGGGCCGCCTTTTAAATCCCATTTGAATGGAATTTCAACCCATCCTTCTTGTCCTGGAAAAAAACGCCAAGCTTTCAAAGACTTCAGCGTTTTCATATCAAGTTCACGGTGCCCTGAACTTTTCATCATTTTAAATTGAGTCGGACTTCCCTCTTTTGAAATATAGGCGACAAAAATTATTTCGCCCTGTCGACCATTCAAGCGGTCATCGTAATCATATCTGGGCCTTTGATTTCCAGGTCTTTGTTTTAAATCTTCAAGCGCTCGCACACCACTTGGAATTCCAAATTTTATTCCATTTTTTACTGAAGTTTGCGATCCGGCTGTGCCCTGGTTGTTGGCCATTGATTCAGCGGCTTCGCTGGCCGCCTTAGCAGCCTTTGCTTCACTTGCGCGCTCTGCTGCAGCGGCCTTTGCTGCGGCCAATGCAGATGCTGCTTCTGCAGCTTCGCGGGCTATTGCGGCTTTTGCATCTGAGGCCGCTTGTGCATCTGCATTTTGCTGGGCAGCTGCCAATTCATGGGATCGTCGGGCTTTGGCAAGGGCGGCAAGATGTGTTGCCTCTTGCATCGCCTGAAGTTTGACTTCACTGAGCGAGTCTTCTTCAGCTTGCAAGGTCTGCCGATGGGTTTTTTCCATGGCCGCCGCTGCAAAAGAGACCTTCTTCGAGGTTTCGCGGTCAACCCTTTCAAAATCCTCGTTTAAAACATCTTCTGAAAGATCATCTGCTTCGACAATCGTCGGCGTATTTAAGTTTGGGGCCGCAGCCAATGGTCGAACCGGAACGTCCATTCGTGCCATTTTTGCCACCCGCGATGCGCGAACGGCTGCTTTAGGAAGTTTCGCCGGCATTTTTAATTTTGCAATGTTGGTCTTTTTGACTCTTGGAGTTTCAGTTTTAACTACTGGTTGTGGCAATTGTGGCTGTGGTTTTAGATTTTGCTGAATCAGCGGAGTAATAATTTGCTTTCCCTGGGGCGGCAAAATTTCGATTTCAACAATGACCGGCTTAATTTCAGGCTGGGCAATTTTCATTACGACGATGAAAGCAAACGCCGCAAAATGCAAAAATGCTGAAAGTCCAAGAAAACTGATTGCTCTAGAATCACTCTGTGGATGTATGGCGTACATTGAGGCCCCCGAATGCAGACATACTTACAAAATTGGGACCACATTTAGAGGATCTGTTCGCTAGTCTGCAGACAGCTGAGCTTCAATTTTTAGAATTTTTTACATACCCCCGCCGACATTTGCGGCAGATTTTTTTGGCGAGAGAGCCTGCAATCTTGATCCAGCCCCCAAAGTGGGGATTCGGCCGGCGTAGACCGGGCCGTTTGCGATAAGGGGCGGGTACTGCTTTGTTGATCGCAACGGTTCTGAGGCCGAAAGTCCGGTCTCAAGATAGCTGCCTAAAATCGACGACGACGGCCCCACAAGGCAGGGTTTCGACCCGAGGCAGAAGACCTTGAACTGCTAATTCGATTAGTTACATGGCCTACGTAGAGCTTTCATCGCCGTTACCGTCTCTGGCTTGGGATAAACACTTACAACCGAAGCCCAATCTCCACCCGTGCAAGGAACCGAAGCCTCAACACGCAAAAACTCTGGAAATCCGTCGTCGTCGAGGTCGCCAATAGGTTCAAAGATCACTGTCTTTCCGCCGAGTACAAGGTCTTTATCTTTGATCCAGCTTCCGTTTATAAATTCCATCATGAAGGCGTAAAATTCGATGCGGCCTTCGTCGATAACACCTTTACCCACAGTGACCACTCGCAAGCGTTTACCGTTTTTTGCGTCTATTTCATAAAACGTAGAATCACCAGATTTGGTGGTTTTCCAATTTTTTCCTACCGGTATTGGTTTAACCGAATAGATAGACCAAAAAGTGTCATCGTTGATGAAGATGCGATGTTTGAATTGCTTCGGCTTTTTGGACGGCGCGTTTGGATGACTAATATAAAGTTCAAAAGAAGCCTTGTTTTCAGATGGGTCTGCAAAGCTAACCGAACTGAGGAAACCCAATAAAATGATCGCGTTTGTCATAATCTAATCCTATCGGAGTTTAGAGTTTTCTGGGCCAATCAATTTTAAAAATTTATATACGTCCACCAGTGTCCTTTTGTTGATAGAATTTGTATTTCGATTTCTGAGAAAGAAACAATCCACGAACTTCGTGATAAACATCGTAGGAACAAGACAAATAAAGATCTAAAAACTGATCTTTATTTAGATCGCCGGCCCAGTTAAGTGCGCAGCTTAAATCTTCACTCGTTATTTTGATTTCATGTATTAAGATTCCTTGCTTTCCAGATTCGCTGATCACGATTTTTCCAATTTTATTCTGTCGAGCTACGGAAAGATGAAATATTTTTCCGGAAAACTGAATTTTGTAACCCTTAATATTACCCTCAGATCTGTTTTCTGGAAAATCATACTGTGCGGTATCAAATTGGCCGGCACTAACCTGGCCCAAGTCTCTTAAAAAAAAATTCGCGTCACAAGCCTCGGCAAAGATATCTACTTCTTTCCATTCCTCTGTTTTTTTTGTGCACTGATTGGGCTTACAAGAGGGAGGCGCACAATGTGTCGTTGAGCAGCCCGTGACTCTCAGCTTTGGGTTCGCTCTCACAATTTGTTTATCGCACACCGCTAGAGAAGAGCTCCCTTCAAGGGACCTTACGAAGCTCAGAAAGGATTTTGTTTCGACATAAGATCCAGCCATTAAAACCTTAGGCTCTGCATTTACAAATTGAGGTAAAAGCAAAAGAAATGACAACGACATGACTTTACTTCTAAGGTTTCGCATTTGAAAGATTTTACTTTCTTTCAGTTGATTGTCCATTATTCAAATCTCTATGCCTAGCCCGCGTAAATGCAATTTAGAAGCATTTGGGGCTATGGTGAGCTTTGATGACCAAAGTGGTTCCCAATGCCCGGTCTCGTGAAAATTGAGAACCGACCAAGATTGCGGCCCTTTTGGGGCTAAAGCGAACTCGGTATCAATTTTCAAAGACCATCCCAATGATTAAAAGCGCCTTCCAAGTATTTCATATCCGCAGGGGTTAGGCCTTGAGCAGAATAGTAGGCATGCCAATTTTTGAGTTTTGACTTCAGTCCATCAAAAAGTTTCTTTGCTTCATCTTTTGAAAGATCAAAAGCATCACATCGGGACAGAATATTTTCTAAATTAAACACACGTCCGTGGCGGCCAATTTCCATTGCCAGGTATCTTGTAGACCCTGTCTCGGGCTTCGGAACTATGTCATACACAGGCGATAGGTTGTAACTATTCCCAGAAAAAAGAAAGCCATGATTCCTAGGGTGGTCGTCAGTGTTAGATACCAAACCATTGAACACCATTCGCTTAAATAATTCTTTTAGGTCACTTTTAGGATTTTTAATCCATCTTCTCATTTGGTCGGCAAGGTCAAGATACGAATACTGTTGTCTATCATTAATAGCAGGAAATTTTGCAAGCCAAAGATGATTTTCATGCTCAACAGTAGTCTTGGGTCTTGCACCACCGGCGGATGGTCCCGCCATTAATAGATCGCGCTCGGTCTCGTTAACTGCCAAATTCTGCTCAAGCTTATGGGCAGCTTGAATTAGTTTTTTTAAATCAACCGTTTTATTGAATTTTCGAACAGGGGCAGGTGGGACTTTGCCAACGCCAAAGGACAACGCGCCAATTCGATCAGCCGCAGAATTTAATAAATATCCGACCGAGTGATGCTCACATAGACATAACACTCTTTAGAAATCATTTTTTAAATTCCTTTTTTTGATTTTCACTTTTTTTGGAAGGCGCGCCGTCATAAGTTTAATGCCTTCTTCGTCATTTGGCTGAGACAGCATTGTGAGCTCTTTCTCAAGACCAAGAGTCCACAAAGCTGAAACTAAAATAGCTAGGCCGACTGTTAGCTCGCCCTTTTCAAGAGCCATTACGGTAGGAGAAGAAACATCCATTTTTGCAGCAAGATCCGCAATGGTCCACTGGCGTCGTTTACGAGCTATTCTGAGATTAGCGCCAAGGGCTTTTAGAACCTCTTTTGCCTTATTCGAAATGTACATTTACTTCTCCATAATATTAACTATAGTTAATATTAACACGTTATAAAATAAAGTATATTTTATAAAAAGTGATAATAAATATGATAAAATAGACTATTTTTTAATATATTCGAATACTTAGGCGTACGTGATATGTTGGTGCAGCGAATTCAAAGGCGTTAGAGAGTCTGCAAAAATAATATTATATCTGCTTTTTCTTGGGTCGAAAAAATTTCTTCGCCAGATCGTAGAAAAATGCCTTCGTCGTGGCCTGTATTTGTGGTGCCTTCTTTGTTGGTGTTGTAAATAAATTGCGAATTGCCAGTCAGGCTGTCTAGTTGGGGTGAATGGATTGGATAGCCATTGCAGAGTCGGTCAAAGTCGCGATCTTTATCATTGGCATCTAGCATTCTGAATTTTTTTGGGCGGTCCGCTGCTTTGGTCAGAACTGCACATAGACTTGGGACTGAGTTATTGTGGAAGTAAGGCCAGCGTGCCCATATTCCAACCAAGGGGGGTGGAACATAGCCTTTTTGTGCAACAACTTTGGTCGCAAATATTTTCGACAGTCTAAGATTATTAAGAGCCTCTAAACTTTTCATTCCCAAATAGCGATTGGCATCGGTGCCGACATTGATGACCGGGGTCTTGTTTAAATAGCGAACTTTTACTGTGCTTATTTGCTGCGCCAAAGGAAGTCGATCTGCGTTTGGTTGATTCCACATTTTTTCGTAGGTCCCATGGCATTTAGCACAGGTCTGGTTGAATAATCTTTCACCGGTTTTTAGATTCTGTATTTGAAAATGATCCTCTGAAAAAAAATCTGTAAATTTTGGTGCCTCACTTGAAAAAACAGCAGCAGTTAGCTGATTGATTTTATAACTATTGCTCGCTAACCAATGCGACAGTACTTGCAGGTCAGTGCCCCGACCCACTTCGTTCCATAGTATGTTTGTAAAAATAGGATTTCCACTAACCACTGAACCATCCGACAGCCATCGATTTTTGTATTTTAAATTCCACCAGACTGCAGGCTTTGAATCGGCCGGGTGGGTGTCTAGCCAGTCAGGCCTAGGATTTTTTTGGTAGGACTGTGACTTCGTCGCATCGGCATCTAAATTTCTGCGATTCAAGCTCAGTGCAACTTGTGCGATAGATGTATCAAGTCCAAGTTCTAGCGGCATTTTTACACCGACCGAGCGAAGATTGATTTTCGTTTCTCGTAAAAGATTTATTTCTTCTGGGCTAGCCCCGTTGCTATGCCCGAACAGGTACGAGTTTACAAAAGGTAGAAATTGTTTGGCCCTGACAAAAGATTTATTGGCCTTAGCAAAGCGATTACTAAGACCCAATACGGATTTCCCAAATAGATTGCCAGTGTGGCAGTGGGCGCAACTGACGGTAAAGCCTTCGGCTTCATTTCTGGTGATCAAACCAAAACCCATCGGATAGTCGGGTCGTTTGTCGTCAGGGTAGGGAACAGAGTAGACACCTGTATCAGTTTCTTTTGGGTAAGGATGCATTCCCACCCAGGAAAATAGATCGTATACCGATTTGACCTGGGTAAAATTTCTGAAAAAGAATCTTACCAGCTCATGCAAAGGATCATGATAGGGGGTTTCTACAAAATTTTTCACGGGCCGAAATGGCGGCAGTGCACCGGTGACGGTGACCGGGTAAATTAAAGCGTGCAGCTTTCCTTTCTGCGTCCACTGGGCAAGGGTTTGTGAAGTAAGATTGTAAGGATTGCTTCTGCCATTCTCTGGGACTAAAAAACCTTCGGACCAATCTGGATCAGTGGATTCAGATATTTGTGCGCTTGCTATCGTAGTGCCCAAAACAATAAGTAGACCCAGAAAGAGTCGAGTAAATATTTTTCGCAAGGCGGCCCTCCAATTCACCTATGTCGGGCTTACTAGTCCCGGAGGAACACTTCCATTTGCTATTCCTTGGGCCAATTTGAAATGATCGGGATGGCCAATCAGTTGCGTGGCAGTCTTGAAATCAAGGGGATCTGGATCCAGCAGAAAATCCTTTTTCATACTTAGGATTCGTTTGTGCGAAGCTTCAAGATCAGATTTTTTTAAGATTCCACTTCCTACGGCCTCTAGAATGGCCTCGATGGCCATTGGTGGCGATGCGGGCTCGTTACAATAAAGTAGAAGGTCGGCACCTGCTTGCAAGGCACGGACGGGAATTAATTTCTTATCAAAATGTTTTGCCATGGCCTTCATATCTAAATCATCGGTAATCAATAGGCCTTTGTAGCGTAGTTCCTGGCGGGCAATTGTTTTAAGAAATATTTCTGATAAAGTTGCAGGCCAATCTGGGTCTATATTTTTATATAGAATATGGGCCGTCATTGTCATTTGCACCCGAGAGCGAAATGCTTTTTTAAAGGGAATAAGCTCGACCTCATCTAAATGTTGTCGACTGGCTTCTTCAATCGGTAAGTCCTCATGAGAATCAATCACCGTATTGCCATGACCTGGATAGTGTTTAACACAAGGTACAACATTGGCTTTTGCATAACCACGAACCAAAGCTGACGCGTGCTTTTCAACCATATAAGGATCCGAACTGATTGAACGATCGCCAATGACTGTATTTTTTGGGTTGGTGAAAACATCCACGCAGGGTGCAAAATTAAGATTGATGCCGACGGCCTTTAATTCGGTTGCCATGGAGTAGGCAAAATTAAAAGTCGCGGTTGGTGAATCTAAATCGCCTAGTTTTTTAAGTGGCGGCCACTGGGTAAATGGAGCTTTTAATCTTGCAACCCGACCCCCTTCCATATCAATAGAGATATAAAGTGGGACTTTGTCTTTCATTTGGTGGCGCAGGGACTGAATTTGTGCGCAAAGATCACGAACTTGTTTTGGCTCAGCCACATTTCTTGAAAATAGAACGATTCCAGAAATATTGTTTTGCACAATGAAATTCTTTTCGTCTTCGGTCAATGTGTGCCCAGAAATCCCGACAATCAGATGCTGTCCAATGATGTGCCTCATAGCATCGTCCTCTTTTCTAGATTCTATTTACTTTCCTGAGTCGTCGTTGGGGAGGCCACTTCGGGTGGATTTTCCCCACGGCCAGGATTCTGACCCTTTAAATGCAGGCCAACACCTTTGGGAATTCCATATTGTTTACCCGGCACCGGTAGTACTTCACTGGGGCTACTTGGTAGTGCCACGGTTGACGGAGGACTTTCTTTGGATTTTCGGTTCATTTCATTTTTGGTGCCGGTTGGAACCTCGCCAAAGAGATGGGTCAGTAGATCGGCGGGCACTGGCATATTATTAGTTGCAAGTGTTGCTTGAGCGACAAGTTCCGTACCAATACCTTGCGCTGGTGATTTAGTTGTTAGAACCTCGCCTTTTTCAGTGACCAGGCTGCTAAATTTTGTGTTTTTAAATTCATTAAAAATCTTAAAGCCCCTGATGCCTGCGAACTCTTCACTATTCTTTACAAAGGCTACGCCGCCAATCAGGTCAGCGTCTTCTTCGGCAACAGCTTTATAGTCCCATTTTTGATCGACTTTCAAACCAGACGGACTTTTTAACATGACGTAAATTAAAAAAGTGCTTAAGAAACTACCCTTAGGAAGATCTTTGACGATCTTTTGTTGATTCTGTCCATCTTTGACCGCAGCGATCATCTTCATGCCTTTTGTCTTCTTGTTTTCTTCAAATTTGGCATCAATGATTTTTGCAGTGGAACCTGTAAGGCTTGTGTATTGGTAAGAGATCGGTTTTAGCTCGGCAGTGGCGTAAGCTTTTAAACTTTCAGTTAGACTGCTGCAATGGGGATTTGTTTTTAAGAAATACGTTGAAATAAACTGCTTTTTCTTGGTATCGAATTCATAGCGATTGACGATATATCCGCAGTGCACGCCGCCACTGATGACCCGGGAATAGCCTTCGAATAAAATATCAGCCTTTGCCCAACTGCCGAATATTGAAAGCAGCGCACCTAATAGAAAACAGAGAAGATACGAGAAGCGGCGCTTAGCTAGGATATAGACCATGGTCGAGACTCCCGGTTTGCATACTGTGGATAAAAGTCTCGCTTTGAGACGGGGATCTGTCAAAGAATTCAAAGTCGAGTTCTAATATAAGATATGAAAATACTGTCTTCAACCGTGGGTCGGAATCAGCGGGGCCAAGTCGCCCTGTTTGTAGCCCTGATTTTTCAAGTTCTGTTCGTTTTTTTTGCAATGGTAATTAATATCGGCCTTTTGGTTCATCATAAGATCAATTTGCAAAATTCAACGGATCTTGCGGCCTACTACGGCGCAATGAAACAAGCAGAAATGATGAATGCTGTGGGTCACATCAACTATCAAATACGACAAGCTTATAAATTAATGATGTTTCGCTACCATCAGATTGGCGCCGCGGGCGAAGAAAATAAGCATCCTTTCAAATTTGTCGAACCCAAAAGCTTTCGTAAAACCGACGACGCCATCATTGATTTTGAACCCAGTTTTTGCATTGCCTATCAGCCGGTAAACATGGTGAATAAAAATGAATCCTATTGTCGTAATTTGGCTTCGAAAGAAGTGGTCATCAATCTTCCGGGTGATCCGAATTTAAAAGTTGTCGGGGCTTTTTTCTTTTTAAACCTTGCTTATGCCATGAGTAGCCTTTCCAAGACGATCATTTCGCAAGCCCAGTCTGGATGTAAACGCATTGCTCAGTTAAACTGGGTTCAGTTGGCGCGTTTTATAAATATTTATAAAATGGATTTAAGAAATCGCAAACAAACGCTTTTGCGTGTCGCCAATGCCGTTAGCACAGAGCAGCCATTAGATTTAGATGGGAAATCGATTCATTTAGGTACTTTTAAAACATTTATAAAAAATCTGACCTATCAAAACAAAGAAAGTCTGCGTAAGTCTTATAAAGACGATGGAACCGGAACAAATACAGCGCAAACAAGTTTTAATTTTATCAATGGGCTTTCGCAAAATGGTTGTGGTTCAAAGGGCGACAGTCTGGAAACTCCGGGGTGGCTTAGTGATGTTAACATTTTTCCGCTATTTCGATTTTTAGATGCCCAGTGCGGGGGCGATTCGGCCGTCAAATTCATGTCACATTATATTAATTTGGATCCCGATGATCCTGAAGTTTTAAAAGGCAATATCACCCCCGAGTATGCACAAGAAATTAAAACTTTAAAAGAGTTAGTCGGCGAAGACCCTGGCTACGGGGTGCAAGAGCGCCTTAGCAAGTCGTCACTGGGATATGAAAAAAATCCTTGGTGCATGGCCTATGTTGGGGTTTCAGCCACGACGACCCCGATGATTCCGTTTTCGCCATTTGGCTCAGTTAAAATCGAGGCCAAATCATTTGCAAAACCTTTTGGCGGCCGCATTGGCCCGTGGTACGCCAGCTCTTGGCCTGCCGGTGCAGCAAAATCCCAAGGCGAGCCTACTGATTCCTTGGCGGCGATGCGTGTTGATTTGGGCAATGTATCCATAAATCGAAATGACCCTTACATGAAAGAGTGGGTGCACAATAGTCATTCGCGCTACGCCGGGGATCAGTTTGGCGCGCGCTCGGCATTGACCATGGGGCAGTATGGTCGGGCCTTGCACACATTAACCAGCATTGATTTAAGTTGGTGGGCTCATCCATTTGATGCCAAAGATAAATTGGGTTTTAAAGGGACCAGCAATGATCCATTGGCTTGGGACACCAAATTAGATAAAGCGCCTGAAATGCGCGAGATCGAAATTGCGGCCATTGCCCCCGACCAATTCGACAACACTTACTATTCCATTGATCCAGACTTTCATAATAATTATTTGCAGCGATTAAAAGCGGGTTATGAATCCGGCGTCGATTTTCCATTTCGTGGTGACTTAGGCGCGCGCGAAGGTGCCCCTGAAGTCAAATATCAAAAATACAGTATTCGAGATCAGGTTGCGACAGCGATAAATAATAAGGCGGGCATTGAGATCCGTGAAAAACTGACCTACACATTGGCTGACCCATTTGCAGTTCTGAGCGCGTGGCAAAGCAAGAGTCCAGATGAACACGTCATGGATTCGTCGCGATTTGCGAAGTGTGAATCAACTTCGGGTAGCATAGTCTCAGCCGATGCTCCGCCTGAGAAAATGACTTCGGGCTCTTGTGTGGTTGGTGGTCGAACTGGATATTCAGTGAAGCTAGTCGATAGTGGTTTTTTGCGGTCAGGTGATCTTGAGCTTGGTGGCGAAGGGGTTCGGGGGGGATTGCGTAATCCACCGCCTGATGATTTCTGAAGTTTAGAATGATCTTTAAGCCGTGGGGCTCCTGCCCTCACGCGGCCGGAATACGGCGTCCAGCCGGGCCGAGCCCGCATCTGCAAGACTGAGCTGCAAAATCCCCACGGCTTAATCATTGATCCTGATCTTTGGCTAATTCAGGATTCGGAATATCGGTCTGGTGTATTCGTGATTTATCAATACTGAAGATGCCATAAAAATTGAAAGGCGGCTGGGTTGCCCCTTGCCGCCTTTTCTTATGGAAGATTTTCCTCCTCAAACGAAGGAGGTGAAATCATGACTAACGGAAGTTATTCATTATTTCGGCAGATCTTGAGGATTCTTTTAGCGATTTTAAGATTAATTCTTTTAATCGCGAAGATTCTTAAAGAATTTAGATAGATTTTCCAAAAGGGCTTAAGACTTAGATCCTGTGGGCTTAAAACCCAACGAGGAAATCGAAGGATTGTGTGAGGCGGCCAGGGGCCTTAATCATCACCAGCTAATCTTCGGTCATTGATTTCAAATATTTCTTTTTTTGTAGCATTATGAAGGCAATGAACTCTTTCTTTTTAGGGACGTCTTCAATGGTGTCCTCAAGATTTTTTGGGGTTATTTTTTCTCGAACTTTGTCGGCGATTTCTGGGCTGACAGTCATTCCGTTAAGAAGCCCGCTTTTGGTGGGAATTTCGAAGTAGCGAGGGTATCCAGGTATCACGCTATGGCTGAAATCATAGACGACGTTGCCGCCACCGGGGATGGTGCCCCAGTTATCTCCATGCCGATCTTTATCTTGCAGTAGGTAGTCTAAGGTAAAGATATCTTCCCTTGTATAGCGCTCCTCCTTAAAGTTATTGCCGCCTTTGACAATGCCATTCATGTGTATTTGTAAAGTGCCTTTAACACCACCAAGTTCGTAAGGTATAGCTAGGGGCGCGATATTTAGCTCTAATAGGCGATCTATTCCGTAAGCGACAACAGGGGCATAGGGATGGAATGACCTAAAGACGGCGCGAATTCCATTACCGAATCTTAATAGTTGTTTCCCTTCGGTGGTTCCTCCGGCCAAGGAATCGTTTGTAAAGTCGGTGCTATTTCTAAGAAAGTCATTAATCTGCATTTCAATTTCTTGAGCTTTTTCATGAAGGCCGACTTTTCTTAAACTCCAAATCGCTTGCATGGGTTGGGCTTCGATCAAGTATTTATTCGCAACCCGTAATGCCACGGCCTGCGCCAGGTCTTGGCGACCCAGGGCCAAAAATTCTTTAATCCAACCGCCGTGAATACGAAAAAATTCTGATAGCTGTTGGGGCGTTTGGGAAGGCTTAGTATCACGGGCAATATTAAAGTCCGTGACTGAAAGTGGATCCGAAATTTTGGTCAAAGATTCAATGTTCTTCGCCAGATCATGACGCCCAATCAGCTTTAAGACAAACGCTGAGCTATGATAATCGTTAAGTTGGTAATAGATCTCGGCAAGGGCTTGAAGTTCGGCCTCAGGAACTCGATTTTCTTTTCCAGCGATGTTGTGAATCTTGTGACCCAGATCCACCGCATTTTTCATTAAAATATCAGGAGCGTCGCTAGCCTTAGCATAGGGAATACTTCGGGACGGCCCGCTTGTATTCGTAAAGATTGTTTTACAGAGCGCCGCCCTTGCCCCCGAAGAATTGGCCCCATAACCCGAAAACGGGTAGACAGCTGTCAAAGTTATCAGCGGTGCAAGAATCCAAATCCTATAAAAAAGAGGTCGTCGCATGAGTATCATTGAAGATTAAGGAAGTGCAAAATCGCGGCCCGCAATACGAAGTACTGCTTTTTCAGAAATTAGTCCTGTAGAACTTTTCAACAAATTTAATTTCGAAATATGCTCCATTTCTGAGGCTCGTCTCATAATGAGAATCTTTGCATAAAATTCATTTTTGTATCATTCCAGAGCGAGTTTTCGCCGATAATTTAGGTATGGGGCAATCAATGAAAAAAATAGTGCTTTCCATTCTTGTATTGCAATTCAGCTATGTTGACGTTCTTTGGGCCCAAGGAGAAGACCTTGATGCACCAAAAAAAGTCGCAAATATGACAGCACTTTCTGCTGTGAAGGTCAATCCGCTTTGGCGCCAGCAATTTGATGTTGAAGCTGCCAAAGTCAGCTGCGTGGCAAAAGCAAAGTTTGCGATGGGTCTGTGCTTTTCTTCTACAAATCCAACGATCATGCATGCCACAGCTGTTATTGGAGGCATGACTGCCGTCGTAGGCGGCGCAATGAGTCTGACAGACTCATGCTCAAAAATTGGTGAAGCAATGAAGTATGCCAATGTGGCCCTTACAGCGTACAACACGGCTTGCGCTGGAGCGATGCTGGTATGTAAATCGTCGTGTGCAAATCTATTGACGACCGCTAACGCAGCTGAAACTGCGGGAACATGGACAACAAACTTTATTTCAGGAGAGGGACCATCTCCGCATCCAATTGATGTCTTAGATCCAGCAACCACAGTGATGGCAGATTGTGCTGGATATAAATGGAACATGATCGCGGCAGGTGCTGGAATTCTTGCGATGGTTGCGCAGTTTGGGATTGCGAAAAAATGTGAGAAGGAAACAATGAATTGTAAGGGGAACTCGGTTGATCCGCGGTGTCCGGCAATGACTGTGGATTGTTCGAAGACTGTGAATTTGACTAAGGTTCAGTGTGTTTGTCAGATACGGCCGAATACGCCGGGGTGTATGGGTGCGACTGGTGGGAATCGTCAGGATACCTATAGTCGGATGACACCAGAGGGAAATGGCACAACGATAAATTCTAATTTAAATGGGGGCGGTGCTAATCTTGGTCCAGACACTAAGGGTTTTAAGGGGACTGAAGACCCTACGACCTCGGTGAAAGGTGCTGGTGGTGCCGGCGGTGGTGGTGCAGCGGGAGGCAGCGGCTTTAGTGGTGCCGGTGCTGGTGGAAAAAAAGGTGAAACTGCAAAATCACTGAATGCCAATGTGCTTGGTGGTGGTGATGGCGGCGGAGGCGGTGGTGGGGGCAGTGGTGGCCACGGCGGTGGTTATGACGATCTTGATCCGAAATCCCCCTACAAAGCTTTTATTCCTGGTGGTGCTAACGATCCAAGTCGCAGTGGCATGAGTAAAGAAGTTTATTCTTCGCAGATTACGGGTGGGGGCGGGAAATCCAATTGGGAAAAAGTTCGTGACCGTTATCGGGACCACAAAAGTTCACTGCTTAGTAATTAGTTTTTAATTAAATATCTTTCAGGGGGAAAAATGACGACTAAGATCTATTTTAAAACAATGGCGTTATTTGTATCGCTAGTATTAAGCACGACCCAAACTTGGGCTGGGGGTGCTAATTTCAATAATGGTAGCGGTGGCAATGGCGATCGCAATGTGCCAATTCCGACGGCAAAATCTGCAACGACACCACAAGCAACTAGTAAAAACGTTGGGATGCAAGATTCCGCTAAAAAAGGAAAATCATCACAGAATACAGGGATGATTGCCGCTGTTGCAGCAATGGGCGCCTGTGCTATCGGTATTGTTGCAACCTGTAAGACGTCTGGCTTTACCCCTATGTGCAAAGTCTTTATTGGTGGAGCTATTGCTTCGGTTGTGGCCATGGTTGCGATGGGTGTTGCTGGTGGAAAATCTGAAAGTAGTCGCAAGGCTGTCACCACTGGTGGTGGGGATGGGGCAAATAAATTTGATGCTGATAAAATGTTAAACAAAGAACCCAATTTTAAGCGCTTAAAAGTTGAATTTGCTAAGTTGGAAAAAGACGGATTTAAATTTAAAGAAAAAGAAGGAAAGTGGTACGATCCGAAAGAAAAGAAATGGTTCAGTTCTGACGACTTCAAAAGCCCAGCGGCAATGGCAAAAGCTGGGATGTCAAAAAAAGATATCGATACTGCAAATGCAGCCATTGCGCAGATCAATAAAGATGTTGACGCAAAAATGGCAACCGCTGACGGTCAGGCCGGCAGTGATCTGACGGTCGCTGGCAAGGGCGGTGGCAGTGGTGGTGGGGGAACAAGTGAAACCAGCAGTGGTGCCGAGCCCCCGCAACCAAGCTTAGGGGTTGCTGTGGATCGTGACCAATCTCAGGTTGCAGGCATGGCAAAATCCTATCAAGGCGAGATGATCGGTGTTTCTGGGGACTCTTTGTTTCAGATGATGGATCGTCGATACAAACTGCATTCCGATCGTGGGAACTTTATCGGGGGCAATGCGCCCGAGCCCGTGCAGCAATCGGGCAAGTAATCACTTTCGCACAAGTTTCAGGTTAACGGGAATTGATTTTAAGGGCCTGCCAAAGACGATCCAATTTTTGGCTTAGCTCGGGAAAATTATTTTCTACTACTTTTTTCTCGGTCCCATAGTAGCGCAGGGTCCCTGCAAGATATGTTTTCCAATAGTTAAGATTCGTTTTATTTTCCAAGTCAGATGTCAGCTGATCGCAGTAGTAGCTGGCAGAACTTACAAAGTCTTCAACTGTGCCGTTTTCAAACCATTCGGTTTCGCAGCAATAGATTGATACTTGTTCGTGCTGGGATATAGCCATGGTCAAAGTGTCATAAAGAATATTTTCGCTTTGCAGTGGATTCTTAAAATATCTAAAAATTTTATCTTGAAAAGCCAATACACCAAGGTAATGATAACCACAAAGACCAGCTATCGGAGTTTTTGCAAAACACTTTACTTGGTCTTTACCTTCTTCGACCCAAACGCCGCCAAATTTTTTGCCGACCTCTGGATGTTTCATGACCAAAAGTGTTGCAATGCTTTTGCTCCACTTATGATAGGCCAAAAATTCTTTTAACATCCAGGGATCATGGGGAAGGATAACTTCATCCCCGTTCATCACTAAAAAGTCGCCCTGATCTGCCAACAAACTGCGGGCGTTGTTAATTCCGCCGCCACTGCCTAATATTTGATTTCCTTCCAAAGAAAAATGTAAGGATTTCGCAGGCAGTTTTAGCTCGCGAAAAAGGGCTTCTATTTTATCTGGAAGGTGATGACTGTTGACGACCAGGCGATTGATTTTAATTCCGTCTAAAAGGGATAGGCTATAGGACGCCAATGGTGCGCCAAGAAAAGGTATTGCTGGTTTTGGTAGTTCTAAGGTGTAGGGCCTAAGCCGGGTGCCAAGGCCAGCTGCCAGAATCATTAAATTCATAGGGATTCGAATTTCTTCTCTAAAGCCCCTGAGTCTATCAGAATATCGGCAAATAGTTTATATTCAGAAAACTGGCCAAGACTTTTAAGAACTCGTTTTAAAGTTTGCGGCAGGTACTTTAAGTATCGTTTATCATTTCTTAATTGTAAAAAGCTGGCAAAACTACCGCAGGCCTTAAAACAACGTTGAATACTTTGTAGCTCGTAGATTTCTTCAAAATAGGTACGCGATATATTGGCCGGCAAAAATGGCATTGCTTTTTCTAAATAGTAATCCATTAGTTTGGCAGCCATTTCTTCTGGCATATTGACATAGGAATCACGAAAAAGGCTTACTAGATCATATTGCACAGGTCCAAGACGGGCATCTTGAAAGTCGATCACCCGCATTTCGTTAAACTTTATCATTAGGTTTCTTGAGTGGTAATCCCGATGCACAATAAATTTTGGTTCTTCATCCAGGCGCGAGCAAATATCGGTAAAAACCTTGGTAATTTCCAAATTCATTTTTTCAGAAAATTCAAATTTGCAAAGCCCAGACAGTAAATTATCTTTTCCGTAGTTCATTTCCCACAGAAACTTTTCTGTATCGAATTTTACTTTAAAAGCGGTGCAATCAGTCCGGTCACGGGTGGCGATAAAATGGATTTTTATAATTTCATCGACAGCCTGTTTGTAGAAATCCATTGAAGAGTCAGGACTTTGGGCCTCCCAGAATTTTCGTTCAAGGGTCAAGTCACCCAAATCTTCCAATAGAACTAAGCCGTCTTTTGGACTCATACTAATCACTTGGGGAACACAGATTTTGTGTTTGGCAAAATGATTGAGAACTGAAAGAAAGGGATATCCCTCGGGATTAAAGGGTTCCCAGACCATAAGAACCCACGACTGCTGATCTTTTATGACTCGGAAATAGCGACGGTTCGAGGCATCTCCGGCCAATTGGTAGACTTGAAAATCAGCGCCTTTAAAAAAGCCCCTTAAAAACGGAAAAAATGAATCGTCTGTAACAGCAACCATAGGATATGGTCGCCCATGGGTTCGAAAAAAGTCAATTAAACGTGAACTGCAGGACCCAAAAGCATTTCATAAATGTCTTCCCGTTTTTTTCTGTCAGCGGGAAGTCGATCTATATTCAGTCTTTGGTTTTTGAAAAGAACTGCTAGATCCTTTGGGATCATGTCGTCGGCCTCAAGATCCTCAAGGGCGCTGCTTGAGCCAAGCATAATAAATGGACCCTCGGTTTTTCTTGGATTTCTAAGCAGTTGCAGAATAAGCAGACGTTGGACTGGACTTAGGTTTAGGATATCTTCGATGACCAAGGTGATATTACCCATGGCTAGTATTTCATCGACACTTGTTGTTTCCGTCGCGATATCGTTGAACCGAACTGAAGCCCAATTACTTGTCAGATCATGAATTTGCGCGGCCGCCTTTAGAACTTCATGGGGATTTTTGGACTCTAAGAATAGGTAATTCGAAATTAAACTTGCAGTGTCCACTGCTTCTGCCGAGGCAGAAAGCGATTGGCTTTCACTGAGCAGAACCACTGGCCTCATTGGCATCATCACATCATACTTTACGGCAGCCCTGGCATTGTCCGCCAATTGACCAAGGTACCAGCCATAAAAAGTTGGTTCCAATATAAGTTTCACTAGGCTTGTGATTGCCTCTTGTTCGACACCGCTAAAGCCAGAAATCTTTGGGACTTTGGCTGTTGCAAAATATCTATTTTGCACCCAGATAGGAATTACCAAATCACCAGAGATGACTTTGAATTCCAGCCCATCCATTTCTTGGCTGTCGACTGGCAGCATAGATTGAATCAGCAGATCGCGTTGAAAGCGCTCGTTAATAAGTGTCTTCAGCTTACGGACAGTTTCGGATTGTAATACATGATTAAACATCGCTTTAATTCCCTCGTTTTCCAGCTATAAGGCAATCTCTGTGCCGCGCAAAGAAAGGTCTCAGGTCGAATTAAAACGCAAATGGCCCCAATTTGTAAAAATTGGAGCCATCGATTTCTTGTTCAGTTTGGAAAACTTTACCAGGCCTATGCTAGGCCCTAAGTGTTGGATTATCTGGCCATTTTTCGCTTGTCTAGGCCGTATTTTTCAACTTTCATAATCAGCCCTGCACGAGAGATCCCAAGTTCTTTCGCAAGTTTTGATTTATTCCAGCCCGTTCGGCGTAAGCCTTCGCGGATCATGTCCCGCTCGAGTTCTTCCAAAGCATCCTTCAGTCGACCTTGCAGACGCGCGCCTTGAACTTTTGATTTTTCCCCAGCTTCCAAAATTTTTGGTGATAGCATTTCTGGAATAATTTTATTTTCTTCACCAGCTAGAACCACCACACGTTCCATTTCATTTTGCAACTCACGGACGTTTCCGGGCCAAGCATAGTCATATAGCTTTTCTAGGGCCCGTTTTGTTAGGGTCCTTTTTTGACCGCCGGTAACTTCTGAAGTCTTTTGCAGAAAGTATTCAGCAAGGATCGGAATGTCCTCTTTACGTTCACGCATTGGTGGAACCCGAATATTGATTACATTTAGTCGATAGTACAAATCTTCACGAAAAGTACCTTGCTCGACCATTTCCTTTAAATTTTTATTGGTGGCCGCCACGATTCTTACGTCAACTTTTCGTTGCTCTGTGGAACCCACTGGCATAAATGTTCCTTCTTGCAGAACACGCAGCAGTTTAACTTGCATGGTCGGGGACGTATCGCCGATCTCATCCAGAAAGAAAGTTCCTTTGTCAGCCATTTCAAAAAGACCTTTTTTGTCCTTTAAGGCGCCAGTGAAAGAACCTTTCATGTGGCCAAATAATTCGGATTCTAAAAGATTATCATTAAATGCAGAACAGTTCTGAATGACAAAAGTTTTATCTTTACGGTGCGAATTGTAATGAATCGCTTTGGCAATAAGCTCTTTTCCGGTTCCATTTTCGCCGTTGATTAGAACCGTACTGTCCGCGGTCTTAATTTTATCAAGAAGTGAATACAGGGATTGCATTGGCTTTGATTTACCAATCATATTGTCGTACTTATATCGCGATCCAAGTTCTTTATTTAACTCGCGGATTCGGTCTTCCCGACGGGTAATTTCCAGATGCAAAGTTACAACTTCTTGTGCAACCAAATCAACCAGTTCACAAAAATGATTTCGTTCTGGGTCATCCAGATGCTTAAATTTTGGCAATGACTTTTCGATCATTTCATTGCTGCAACCAAACGCCGCCAAGCGCTCACGCACTTCAGAAAGACGAACCTGAAAATTGTTCTCTTTGAAAAAGCCCATGGCAATAACAGTTCCCATAAAGTCATTTTCAATTACGATTGGGAAAATTCCAATATCCCACCCGGCCATATCCCATTTTCGCATCGAAAAACGGTTGTCTGATTGCCTGAGGTCATCAATGGTTTTTGCAACCATCTCACCAAGATTAGCCTGAGCTGATTCTTTAGAGCAAAGATAACCAACCGCCGGATTTGCCCAAGCCATCTTTGCGGTGTCAAAACCCTTTAAGTGGCCACGCTCATCGGTAAAGATAATATCGCAATTCCACCAAGCTCCTAAAATATGACGAAGTTTTTTGATAACGTGTATATGCTCAAACTCATCCCAATTGATCATACTCATAAGAACCCCTCTTCTTCGTTTTTTCAGTCGCTAAAAACCTGTCATCAAACTTGTCGTCAAAAAGTTGATCAAACTTTAGGTCTGGCCAAACTTTAGTCTCCAAAATCTGTACACGTTTGAAAACTAACGCAGAAGATATGAGCAAAAATATGGGGTTAGAACACTGTCTAGGTTTTTACAGGACCTCGGTCCAGAAGTAGCATCTGAATTTCTGCCTAGTTGCTGGTGGCTGAGGGATTCATAAAGTTGATATAGGTTTTTAGATACTGCCCGGTCAGGCTTTTTTTACTTTTAATGATTTCTGATGGCGGGCCCTGGGCAACGATTCTGCCGCCTTTTTCGCCGGCTTCGGGGCCGATATCAATTATATAGTCTGCGCCGCGAATGACATCCTGATTGTGTTCAACCACGATCACGCTGCCGCCCGCATCGATTAATTTATTAAGAACTTTCATCAGCAGATCCACTTCGCGAAAATGCAGGCCGGTGGTTGGTTCGTCCAAAATGTAGAGGGTCGACTTTTGCTGAACCTGGCTCAGTTCTTTTGCAATCTTAAGCCGTTGCGATTCGCCCCCGCTAAGGGTCCCAGCCGGCTGACCCAATTGTAGATAGT
Organism: Streptomyces griseus; assembly: GCA_943330705.2. Lineage (GTDB taxonomy): Bacteria > Bdellovibrionota > Bdellovibrionia > Bdellovibrionales > Bdellovibrionaceae > CALQIT02. The sequence continues at coordinate 28,871 of CALQIT020000001.1, read as the reverse complement.
CCAAGCCGACTTCCTTAAGCACGGAAAGTGGTTTTCGAATATGTGGGTAGGCCACAAAAAAGCCCATGGCCTCAATGACCGTCATCGAAAGAATTTCGAAAATATTCTTTCCTTTGTATTGGACCTCTAGAATTTCAGTTCGATATTTTTTTCCGTCACAGACATCGCACGGGATAATGACATTATCCATAAACATCATATCAATTTCTTCAAACCCCGTTCCCTTGCAGGCAGGGCACCGACCTCCATCCACATTTAAACTGAAGGTCCCTGGCATATAGCCACGCATCTTAGATTCGGGCAGGGTCGACATAATCAATCGAATCGCATCAAAGACCTTTAGATACGTAACCGGAGAACTTCGTGCAGACTTTCCGATTGCCGATTGATCAATGAGAAGAACATTTTTTATATTATCCAAGCCGGTAAGCTTGTCATAGGGTTGGACTGGCAAATAGTCGAGATCAAGCGCCCTTGCCAAAGCAGGATACAAAGTCTTGGTAACCAGTGTCGATTTTCCAGAACCGCTGACTCCGGTAATTGCGACCAAGCGATTAAGTGGGAATTCGACGCTTAAGTTTTTTAAATTGTGACCGCGGGCTTCTGTTAGGCCAATTTTATATCTGAAATTTTCGATATCGACTGGTCTTGCGGTTCGCACTGTCGATAGATCTTTTTGTGGCTTTAGATATTGAATAGTATTCGAAGTTTTACTTTGATAGAAGTCCGCCGTACTTCCAGAAAATACGACTTCCCCACCAAGATAGCCACTGCCGGGTCCCATTTCGATAATATTCTCGGCACTTTTAATTACGTCATGATCATGTTCAACGATGACCAATGTATTTCCAAGGGCCTTTAGATCCTTTAAAATTGAAATCAAGCGGCTGTTGTCCCGGGGATGCAGTCCGACAGTTGGCTCATCCAAAACATACAGGGCTTGTGACAACCCCATCCCTAATTGGTTTGCTAGTATCAGGCGCTGGTATTCCCCACCCGAAAGGGTTCGAGTTTCGCGATTCAATGTCAGGTAGTGAACTCCAACTCGGACCAGAAATTCAAGACGGGCTTGGATTTGCTTAAAGACTTCCTGCGCCACTTCTTGCTGCATTTTTGTCAATTGAATTTGTGAAAATGCTTTTTGAAGGTCCTCAATTGTCAGAGACGAAAAGTCATTGATGTTCTTTCCATGAACAAAGACATGATGGGCTTCTGTTCTCAGTCTGGAACCTTTGCAATCAGGGCAAAGAAAGGGACTGCGAAAGCGAGAAATAAAAACGCGAACATGCATTTTATATTTAATTTCTTCCAAATATTCAAAAAGGCCTTTGACGCCAAAAAAGTCTTTGTCGCCATTCCAAATTAAATTTCTTTCTTCTTTCGGTAAGTCTTTCCAAGGTAAATGCAGATCAATCTTTTTTTTTCGACAATAGGAAAGTAGCTGCTTTTTGTCGTTCTCGGCACTGGGCATAGTAAAGGGTTGCAGCGCGCCCTGTGCTAGACTTAGATTTGGGTTTGGTACGACTTTAAGTTCATCCAAAGTTAAAATATTACCAAAGCCTTTGCAGGTGGGACAGGCACCCACTGGTGAATTGAAACTAAAAAGTCGCGAAGAAATCGGCGGGGGAGTATAGCCGCAAACAGGGCACGAGTTTTCTTCACTTAGTTTTAGCTTCTTTCCCTCGGTCGAAAGAACAACGCAATTTCGAATCACCAGTCCTGAATTGTATTTCAAACTGGCTTCATAGGCCTGGGACAATGAATCTGTTAACCTTCCTTGTTCGTCTTTTTGAAATGACAAGCGGTCAATAACTAAAAAGAAGGATTCTTTTGGCAGTCCCTTTTTAATCATCTTTGGATCGCTAATATCTACGACTTCACCGACCTCTTCAATGGTCACCGGGGAATAAGGTTCTGCACTTTTTAGAATGTCAGATTTCTTTATTTTAGCTGCAGGCGGCGTTTTTTTATTAGAATTTTTTTCTTCAGCTTTTTTAGGAAGATAGATTCGTAAATAACCGTCTTGCAAAAGAAGAGAATGAAGCTTCTTTCCTTCGGTGATTCTGGAATCGGCGCCAATTTCAACCATGATGTAGCCCCGCGAACCCTCAAAGTACTGCAACACGCGGTCGGTAGCTTCGGTAGTCGATTGTTTTTCAGTCTTAATATGATGGGTCGGACAATAGGCCTCACCAACTTTTTCAAAAAGAAGGCGAAGATAATCGATAAGTTCAGTCGTTGTTCCCACCGTAGAACGTGAACTTTTAACAGAATTCTTTTGTTCAATAGAAATAGCAGGTGGGATATTTGAAACGCCTTCGATATCAGGCTTGGGTGCCTTATTTAAAAATTGCCTTGCGTAATTTGACATACTTTCAATAAAACGCCGCTGCCCTTCGGCAAAAAGGGTTTCGAATGCCAAGGATGACTTGCCCGAGCCACTGGGTCCGCAGATCACCGTAAGGCTGCCAATTGGAATTTTGACTTCGATGTTCTTTAGGTTGTTTTGTTTAACACCCCAAAGATGTATATCTTTCATTCCGATAAATCCTGTTTGTAAAAGTCGGTGTCTTCTTCTTTGGAGTCCTTCTTCAGGGTTGGCTCTGTTCCTTCCAGATAGGCCTGCCGAATAATATTTTTTGAAGTTGCAGAGGCAAGGCTTCCGGTTTCACTATCAATGTTCGCAAAAACAATACCCTCGGGCACAGGGAAAGTCATCTGTGGTAACCCGTCATGCGCCACCTTCATATAATCAACCCAAATCGGCAAAGCAGCACGGCCACCGACCTCACCCTTGCCAAGAGTTTTTTCTTGATCAAAACCAACCCATACGCCGGTGGCAATCTGCTGAGTGTAGCCAATAAACCAAGCGTCGTAATATCCGTTGGTTGTTCCTGTTTTTCCTGCCACGTCACGACCAAGACCACGGGCTCGTCCGCCAGTTCCATTTTTATCTTCGACAACGGCCTTTAACAGCGAAGTGATTAAATAAGCGGTAGTTGGTTTGATCAGCTGGTCTGGATCATCAAAGAAAATATTATCTTCTAACTTGGACTTTTTAGCTTCATCGGCCTTCACTGGCAATTTTGGGTCTGGTAATTTTGGCGTTGAGGTCTGCGGTGTTTCGCTTTGTTTGGCCTCGAGATAAGCGGTTCTTTTTTCTTCAAAGTATTTTTCGCTTTCCGACATCTCACGTTCAAATTTTTTGTCTAAATCGATCTTATCTAAAATTATTTTTCCATGTTTGTCCTCAACTCTTCTGATGACAACCGGGCGGGTCCTTTTCCCCGCACGACCGAACTCTGAAAAAATCTTTGTCATTTCAAAAAGCGTAATTCCGCTAGAGCCCAGACCAATTGTGAAATCCATATTTAGGGGACTAAATATTCCCAAATGTTTGGCATAGTCGGCTGTATAAGGGACACCGATATCTTCAACAATTTTTACGGTTGGCACATTCAGTGACTTAACCAAGGCATTTCTAAAAATAATGTCACCGCCAAAAGATTTTGAATGATTCGAGGGTTTCCAGGTTTTTACTTCCTCTTGACCTTCATCGTCTTCTTTCGTTTCCTCGTAGACAATCGGTGCATCCATGATTGGGCTAGAGGGCGTATAGCCCCTATCAAGGGCTGAGGCGTAAATAAGAGCTTTAAAGGCTGAGCCAGTTTGCCGCGCGGCTTGCAGAGCCCGATTAAATTGGGATTTTTCAAAATTGGTTCCGCCCACCATGGCAACAACATCTTCGGTTTCTTGATCCACTGACAACAAAGAGCTTTCCACAATTGGATCTTGATCCAATTCAAGTTGAACATATTTCGAGAACTCTAACGGTGTTGACTTCGGTTCAGCTTTTTTCCGAGCCGCATTTAGTTTTTGCACCCTAGGCGTGGCAAATTTATCACTAACTAATTTTACCAGAATAATGTCGCCTGTTTTTAAGGCTTCAGAGGGCTTTTTTATCAGGTCTAAGTCATGGCGTTTTTCTGAATTTGGTTTCCGTGCCCACTGCATACTATCAAAATCGATAAGACCTTCTAGCTCGGCCACTTTGACAGTGACCAACCCTAACGAATCATCAACTTTAGAAACAATGGCCTCGACTGTTTTTCCGATCGATATGTAAAACGGAAGCCCATTTTTTTTCAAGTCATAGCTTAGATCAAGCCCGCCGTAGCTTTTAAATTTGCCATCGATTTCGATGGTTCGCTCTGGAACCTTGTCAGCTATCAAGCGATTTCTTGTCTTCATTAAGAACTCGCCGACTTCTTTGGGCTCGGTGGTGTTTCTGAGGGCCCCACGAAATCCTTGACGTTTATCAAGGGATTTCAATCCTGTTTCTACCGCTTGCTGAGCCGCCAATTGCTTTGGTAAATCCAAAGAGGTGTAGACCTTCAAGCCTGAATCAAGAACTTGTTCTTCACCCAGCTGTTGCACCAATAATAAGCGCACGGTTTCAAGAAAAAATGGCGCAAACTCTTGATAGCTTTCTTTAACGTAGACTTTTATGGGCTGGTTAATAGCAATCTGCGCTGCTTCTTTCTTAATGAATCCCACGTCCGTCATGCGATGAAGCACGTAAACCTGACGTTCTTTGGCACGGGTCGGATTGTGCACAGGGGAATAGGCGCTAGGGGCTTTTGGTAATCCTGCAAGAATTGCAATCTCTGCAAGTTCGAGGGATTGCACCGGTTTACGAAAGTAGGTTTCTGCGGCCACTGAAATTCCGTAGGATCCTTGACCAAAGTAGATTTGATTTAAATAAAGATAAAGAATGTCTTCTTTTGAAAGATGCTCTTCCATTTCCTGCGCCAGCAAAGCTTCTTTAATTTTTCTAAGAAAAGTTTTTTCGCTGGAAAGAAGTAAGGTCTTGGCCACTTGCTGGGTGATGGTCGACCCCCCTTGGACAGTTCTTCCCGCCTTAATATTGGCTATGGTCGCCCGCAAGATGGCTAAGTAGTTAACTCCCCCATGGGCAAAGAAAGAGTCATCCTCGGCTGCTAAAAAAGCATTGACCAAATCCTTTGGAATTTCTTTATATGGAATCAAAGTTCTGCGTTCGCGAAAAAACTCGCCAATCTTTTTATTGTTGCGATCAAAAACGCTAGTTACCATTAGGGGCTTGTAGTCATCCACCGTGATCAATTTAGGTAAGGTACTGCGAACATACTGAATACTGAAATAAACACCAGCGATACCCAGGGCAAATAAGACCACAACACCAATAAGTAGTTTCTTCCACATAAAGAGCCCCCGCGATACAAATCGAAGTAAGCTCTAACTGTAGGACATTCTTGGGGAAGGTGGCAGCCCTAACGCTAGATGCCTGATGTTAGGGCCATAGTCTGGCTATTTAGTCGGCTTTAGTTCCTTTTTACTAGGATCAACAGCGCTAGGATTTTTTTCGCAAATCTGTGGATTCTCGGGGCTACAGTGCGGATTATTGCATAAAGCAGAAAAAGTTGAATCCTTCACACCCATAGCCGCCACGGCATCCCTGCGTCTTTTGCTACCAACCGGGATAGACTTCAGCCGCGCGGATTCATTTTGCATTTGGGCGACATTGACGTTGCCCGTGATTAGTTCCAAATTGGTCCTTGATTGCTCAGTCTGCATTTCATTCTGCAAGGTCATCATTTTTTGTGCTTTTTGAAAGGTTTCAGTTCGATAGTTTAGATCTTCTTGGTTTTCGCCTTTTTGCGTAGTTTGTAGTCGCGTTGCACGGGTTTCTTGTCTCATAGAAATGCTTTTTCGGGCACTGTGAATACGTTGTTCTGAGTTTTCGATCTCCGTTTGTAAGCGTCGGAATTCCCCATCTGCGGCGACGATGTCGGCAGATCTTGCGCTCATTCTGCCATTCAGGCAGGCATTATACAGTTCCTTGGTAAGCTGCTGCCTTTTATTCATAAATCGTAGCAGTACGGCGCCTGAGTTCGTGCCCAGCTTGCTATTTGCACTTTTAGTTGCTTCGATTGCACATTGGGATTGAATAATCCCCGATGTTTGCGTAGCCAACTTTTGTGCCTTGTTTCTTAAGACCAAGGACATGCCGTTTTGATTTTTTGCAATTTCTGCGTTGGCTTGCATAATAGCGCCGGTGGCTTCGCTGTCTGCTTTATGGTCAGCTTCAGCTTGTTTTGCCTTTTCCTCGTTTCTATTTTTTTCGGTTTCAATTCGATCTCGTTCGATCTTTAACATGTCTTTTTGCGCCTCTTCCAAGGCGGTTTTTTTCTCTTTCGTTCGCTCGTCAGACTTTACTTTTTTCTCTTCCAGATCCTTTTTTTCATCCTTTAGGGCTTTATCGAGCGTTTCTGTTTTTTTGTTTTTTTCATTTTCATCCATGTCGGTGCTGCATTGGCTCATAAGGTCATTTTGCCCACCAAGGTCCATACCCATAAAGCTGGAATTTGGTGCGGAGATATCTTTACCAGTCATAGGCGAACAAAGTTCAAGGCGCTCCATACATTGGGTATAGCTTCCGAGCCCTGCCTCGCCGCAAGTTTTGGCTAATTCCGCAACTGATTTATTGTAATTGTTCCTTGCTTCGAAACAGAAATTATCATTACCAATCCCTTTATTTGCTGCTATCTGATCTTTGGGGCTCAAAACGGGTACTAGTCCGTTGTTTGAAGCTGCAGCAGTTTTGGCTGCAGCAGCTTTAGCGGCAGCAATTTCAGCGTCCGTAGCTTGAGCGAGCGCACCTTGCCCGCTGGATAAGGTGACAAGCAGAAGAAAGACAGATGTCCAATTTCTATACAACAGAGTCGTAGTCATAGCATTGGCCCCCCTTGTGAGTAGATACCCAGCAATCATGATGCCATATTTTTGTAGAATTGAAACAGTCTCAGGTCGAGATTCTCATATTGAGACTAAAGGGAAAGTCTTGAATTTGATCTGGAAACTAACTATGTTCGTGGCAATGGAAAAAGGCTTCAATTCGGATATTCAGGTGCGCGGAAAAAACTTTCATGTCCAGACTGAAGACTGGGGTCGAGAAAATCCATTTCTTGTCAGTCGTATTTATTGTAACGGCGCGGTTCTTAAAACCTTTAAAACGCCCTACGAAGAAGCCTTAAAGCCAGGCCCGCTTGGTGGGGAAGACGCCATTCGAGTTGCATTACGTCAGCAACATAATCGTATTCTGGACCAACTTTTCACCGGATTAATCTAGACCTGGTCTTAAGGGTCCCCTCGACCACTCGCCGTGCGACAAGCAAGTGAATCAAATTTAGACTTTAAGAATGATTCAATTTTCGCATGTCTATAAAACTTACCCAGGTCCGATTCACGCGCTTCGCGATATCGATTTAATGATTGAAAAGGGCGAATTTGTTTTTTTAACGGGACCCAGCGGGGCCGGTAAGACAACTCTTTTTAAAATGCTTGCGGCCTATGACAAAGTTAGCTCGGGCAATCTTCAGGTTGCAGGTTTTGATCTGTGCGATATTGCCAATAAAGAAGTTCCGCAGTTTCGCCGTCGTATTGGTGTGATATTTCAAGATTTCAAATTGCTAAAGGACCGCACAATTTTCGAAAATGTATCATTACCACTTTTGGTCCGAGGTGATCGGCCACAGACAATTCAGCGGCGGGTTTCAGAAGTTTTAGAGCAAGTTGGACTTTCGCACCGGGCCCAACAAATGCCAGAATTCGTTTCCGGCGGAGAGCAACAGCGAACAGCGATTGCCCGCGCCATAGTTCATCAGCCTGGTATCCTGATCGCCGACGAGCCCACCGGCAATCTTGATCCTGAACTAAGTGAAGAAATAATGGACTTGCTAGAGCGGGTGTCGGCCCAGGGCACCACGGTATTTATCGCGACTCACGATCACGAAATGGTAAAAAGACGCAACAAAAGAACCCTACAAATTCGCGATGGTCTAATTTCTGGTGATGGCGTATGAGTTTTTCATCAGACTTTAGACATATTACAGGTCACTTTCGAAAAACGTTTAGACATCATGCGGGTCTTCAGCTGGCAACCATGGTTGTTTTAATCTCTTGTTTTTCAATTGTCGCAGGTGTCATAACGGTAAGTCAGAATCTAGATCGAATTCTAACTTTGTGGGGTGAGTCCCTTGAGGTCAGTGTCTATCTTACCGAAGAGGCCTCGGACCAACAAAAACAGAAAATTGAAACGGCCCTACAAACGAACGAAAAAATCGACAAATTAAAGTTTGTCAGTAAAGAGTCCGCCCTTGATATGTTTCGTGATCAAATGGCCAGCTATGCCCCTGACCTAATGAAAGATTCAGATCTTTTGAAAGTGATTCCAAGAAGTTTTCAGTTTGCAATCAATGCAAAAGTACCGGCAGAAGATCATCTTGCGACGACTCAAACTATTGCCAATTCGCTGAAAACTTTGGCCGGAGTCGAGGACGTTAGTTTTGGCCAAGATTGGGTAAAAAGCTACGCCGGAATTGTTCAGGGGGTTTCGGTTGTCGGTGGACTTTTTTCAGCCATCATTCTTTTGGCTGTGATTTTTGTGGTGTCAAATGCTGTACGAACTTCAATCAGTCAACGGCGCTACGAAATTGAAGTCTTAGAGTTAATCGGCGCATCAGCAAGATACATCCGACAACCCTATATTTGGGAGGGGGCTTTAACTGGCGGGCTTTCGTGCGGGCTTGCGGTGGTATTTAGTTACGCGGTCTTTTCGACCTTAAAAGATCATTTAAAATCGCAAGTGGCACTTTTGCAGTTGTCGGCTCATATTCAATTTCTTTCCCCTGCAGTTATTATGGCGTTGATAGGCGCATCAACGGTTCTTGGTATTCTTGCTTCCTATTCTTGTGTCAAAGTGATCAATGATGGTTGGTCGGCAAGTCAAAGAGCAAATCGGAAATGAGAAAACTATTTGCTATATTTTTTTCGACATTGGTTGCACTGAATTTGTACGCTGCAGTTAAAATCGAGCGTATTGCAAAGGATTTAGAACAGACAAAACAGGCTGTTGTCGATAAAGAAGTGAAGCAAAGAAGAATTCTTTCTAGCCTGTACGTGATCAACAAAAAGTTAAAAAAAATCGTCACTGAACGCTCAAGTTTAGAAAAAGATCATCAGATGCTAGAGGCCAATAATTTTGAGTTAACAAAAAAAATTGAAACTCTTGAAGAAAAGGTCAGGACCCAGAGATCAAGCCTGCTTCTGCGGCTGACCGCAATTTATAAATTCGGCGGTCAAGGGATGGCGCGATTTTTGTTTTCAAGTTCAAGCTCGGCTGAGCTTGAGCGAAACCTAAAAATTTTAGGTTTTGTGGCCTCGAAGGATGTCGGCTTGATCAAGGACTATAGCTTATCAGCAAAGGAACTTGAAGTTAAAAAAGCTCGTATGACAAAGCGGTTGGCCCGTCTAAAAAAAGTGGAAGAGAAGATTTTTCTTTCAGAGAATCTTTTAAAGAGTGAAACAGACTCTAAATCAAAAATTTTGGATCACCTTAAAAAAACAAAACAGTTCGAGTTAACTAAATTGGCTTTGCTACGGGAGCAAACACAGAAAATGAAAATCGACGATGACGGCCTTTTGGATCTTTTGGCTGGTCCTGCTTTTTTTGAACAAAAAGGAAAATTGACCCCCCCAGTTTCCGGCAAGCTGGTTCGCGGATTCGGTCTTATTAAGCATGCTGATAGCAATGTGGTATTAAGTCACAAGGGCCATTTTTACCGCGCAAAATCCGGGGAATTGGTGTCTTCAGTATTTGCTGGTAAGGTGGTTTTTTCGGGACGTATTTTGGGATACGGAAAAACACTGATTATTGATCATGGGGATCACTACTATAGCCTTTATGCCCACGCCAAAGACCTTTTGGTCCACGAAGGTCAGCAGATTCAAGGCCAAGAAAGAATTGCTTTGGCCGGCAATAGTTTAAGTGAAAATGGCGAAGGAATATATTTTGAAATTAGGCATTTTTCTGAGCCCTACGATCCCAAAGCATGGATGAAAGGAAATTCTCTATGAGAAACATCAACCCGAGGTCAGCAGCTAAATTTATTATATTTGCAGTTCTCTTTGTCCTTGGGATTTGGGGTGCGCGAAATTTCGAGGTTGGAACTTTGAAGGCCCAAGCCGAAGAACGATATTCCGAACTGCAAAATTTTAGCAAAGTCTTAAATTTAATACAGCAGTACTATGTCGAAGAGGTCGATACTAAAAAACTAATCTACGGTGCAATCAAAGGCATGCTGCGCGAGTTAGATCCGCACACCAATTTCCTGCCGCCGGATATCTACAAGGATTTTGAAACTGAAACCAGCGGCGAATTCGGCGGTTTGGGAATAGAAATCTCGGTTCAAAATGGAGTTCTTACGATCATTTCACCCATCGAAGATACCCCCGCCTGGGAAGCCGGCATCAAGCCCGGAGACAAAGTGATTGCGGTTGATAATCATTCGACAAAAGGCCTTAGTTTGGTCGAGGCCTCGCAACTGATGCGCGGAAAAAAGGGCGCAAAAGTAGTCCTTACCGTGGTTAGAGATGGCGAAGATGATCCTAAAGATATCACAATCACTCGGGGTAGTGTGAAGCTGAGGTCGGCAAAATACACAGATATGGAAGGCGGATATGCCTACGTCAAACTGACTAGCTTCATAAAAAACACGGCCAAGGACCTTGAAACGGCGCTTGAAGATCACACCAAGAAAAAAGGTGAACTAAAGGGCTTGATCATTGATTTAAGAAGGAATCCGGGCGGCCTTTTGGATCAGGCAATCAAAGTCAGCGATATGTTTCTATCTGAAGGGGTTATCGTTAGCACAATTGGTCGCGATAAGAATAACAAAGAGGTCAATATGGCCTCACGAAAAGGGAAATACTTAAATTTTCCGGTCATCGTTTTGATGAACGAGTATTCTGCCAGTGCCAGCGAAATTGTTGCCGGAGCCCTACAAGACAATAAGCGGGCAATCATTATGGGCGAACGCTCGTTCGGGAAAGGATCCGTGCAATCCATTGTAAACCTTGGCGATGGATCGGGACTAAAATTAACCGTAGCACGATATTTTACACCAAGTGGCCGTTCGATTCAGGCTGAGGGCATTTCGCCAGATCTGGAAGTTGAAGATGTAGATGCAGAGGCCTTCGGAAAAGCCGTACTTAAATCCCGGGGCACTCGTGAAAAAGACATTCAAGGCCATTTGCTAAGCGAAAAGGAAAAATCTGATAGTGATAAAATAGGCAAGCAAGTCACAACCGGCGTCGATGCTTGGTGGAAAGAAGCCAACTTGAAAAAGGAAGATAAACGAACTCCAAGAGAAAAGTTACTTGCTGCAGACTACCAAGTCTATCAAGCCTACAATTATATTAAGGCTTGGAAATTAATGGGCAATATAAAGACCGGCAAATAGGGAAAGCTTCAATACTGGATTGATATTGTCAGCCGCAGGTTTATCCACTAGAGTTTTTACTCATGGCAGTTAAGTGGTTTTAACTGCCGTTAGGAGCTCTACGTTGGTCCAGGTCTTGCGATGTTTTTCTTTTTGCCTGTTTTTTTTGTCGACCGCAAATGCGGCCAATTTCTTTACGGGAAATCGTTTTACAACAACCCTTCTAACGGGTTCAGTGCAGGTACAGTGTCCCGGTACAGGGGCAAATCGGACAGTTAATTTTCAATGTCGCTTGTCTTTATTAGATCCAGTGGAAAGAGACTTTTTCATTGTACCGGCGGGAGTCACCGCTAACCAAGTGATGCTTATTTCAAAACTTGAAACCGGCGATATTCGAACAACCAGCAGTGCCTATAATTCTATTTCCAACCGCAGCGTTGAAAAAATAAATCTTTGGGTTACAGGACTTTTGCAAAAACCCTTGTTGGCTATTGGATTAAATGAAGTTTCTTATAAAATGTTTAATGCAGGACAATTAGTTAACGAGGGTAAATTTTCAGTTACAGTTATCCGAAATTCGCCGATGTCTTGTCCGCACCGAAGTTATGTGTCGGAAGAACCCTATGACTGCGAAAGTCAGTTTTCTATGTGTGAACGTTATTTTGCAGATTCAAACTACTGTCAGTAGACCTGCCATCTGGTTTAGATGGCAGGCGACCGCTAATTACTAATTTAGTAGGAAACAATCGAAGCCAACCAGAAGCTCGTCAAATGACGACAGGCCCTAATTGCCGGAATTCTTGATATCCGATTTTTCCAGTTCAGTGATTTTTGATACTTTTGTCAAAAACTGGATCACTTTTTCTTCAGTTATCATATAAGTCAGGCGACTTGTTTGTTCTGGCTTAGCATACCATTCGCGGATTTTGCTGACTTCAAGTCCTGTTTGTTTTGCGTACTCAAGGTACTTTTCTTGAAGATCCTCTTCGTTCCACTTCAGATTGTGTTTTTCAGCGATGGTATCAATAATAAATCCAGACTGAATCATTTCTGCAGCTGAAGAGTCGAAATCTTTATCCCATTTTTGTGCGTACTCAGCGAATTCCTTTTCGTTCATGCCCTGTTCTGTCATTTTTTTACGAACATCATCAACAAGGGCTTCTTTTTGCTCACGCAATAGAGAGGGCGGGACATCAACTGGATTGGCCTCGACAATTTTTTTCAAGATACGATTTTTAAAATCAGTCTCAATTCTTTTTTTCTCGGACTGCTCGATGTCTTCTTGAATTGTTTTGCGCAGGCCTTCCACCGTATGTTTAGCCGTATTGCTAGTGTCACCCATGACGGCAGCAACGAATTCATCATTCACTTCAGGCAAAGATTTTTTCTTTAAGGCCTTTAGAGTGACTTTGAATTCAACTGGTTTTCCAGCTAATTCAGCGGCGTGATAGGGATCTGGAAATTTCAATTTCAAAGTAGTCTGGCCGCCAACTTTCATTCCGACAACGCCTTCTTCAAAGCCCTCGATGAATTGTTTTGCGCCCAGTTCTAGCTGGTGATCGGTTCCGGTGCCGTTTTCTAAAGGTTTGCCATCTACAAATCCTTCGAAATCAACAAGTGCGGTATCCCCAACAAGGGCAGCGCGATCTTCCAGCACATCGACCAATGCAGCCCTTGCGGTGCGGATATTATTGATGACTTCATCAATTTGTTTTTCTTCAACTAAGAATTTCTCTCTGATGACTTCAAGTCCTTCGTATTTATTCAGAGCGACTTCTGGGCGAACTTCAAAATTGGCCGAAAATGAAAATTCTTTGTCCTCGGTTGGGGCATCAAACTCAAATTCAGGGTAGTTAATTGGGTTAAGCTTGTGTTCTTGAAGTGCCTTTGCATAATGTTTTTGCACAAGTTCTTGGACCACATCTTGCGCAACTCGGGCGCCATAGGCGGCTTTGATTGTCGCAATCGGAGCTTTACCTGGACGAAAGCCTTTAATGTGTGCCTGTTTTTGCAAATTGCGAAAAGCAATGTCGAAAGAAGAAGCAACAATGACGGCAGGGACTTCAATATTCAATTTTCGCTCGAGTGGACTGAGCTTTTCTACTGTAGATTTCATAACGCTCCTTAGCTATTTGAGGACGAGGGACTATATGGGAAAGCCAAATTAAAGCAAACAAATAACGCCTAGCGAAATGCCTCTGAAAACCAGCCTTGAGAGACTACTTCATCATGAATTCTAGTGAACTTAATCAGCAGATCATCTTTGTAACCGGTAAAGGCGGCGTGGGAAAGTCCACCGTGGCCGCCGCTATTGCCTGGAGCCATGCTCAAGCCGGACAGAAGACATTGTTAGTTGAATTGGGCTACCAAAGTTTCTATCAAGATTATTTCCATCTTGAAAAAGTTTCATACAAACCGACCTCCCTGAAGCCCGGCCTGGATGTGGCATTGTGGTCAGGCCCCGAATGCCTTCGCGAATACGCCTTACATTTGATTAAGGTCGAAACTTTGTATCGGCTGTTTTTCGAGAACCAGGTATCGCGCTCATTGATAAACGTGGCGCCGGCCCTTTCCGAACTTGCGATTCTTGGTAAGGTAACCAGCCACTTGCGTAAAGTTGGACCAGAAATGACTTATGATTGTATCGTGGTCGATGCTTTTTCGACGGGACACATGCTGGCCTTGCTGCGGGCCCCTTTGGGAATGGCCGAAGCAATTCACTTTGGACCAATGGGCGATCAGACCCGTGCCATCTTTGAAATTCTTAAAGACTCAGCGAAAACAAGTTTTTTCGTGGTTTCACTTCCCGAAGAACTTCCAGTGATCGAGTCCCTTGAGTTAAGTAAAGGTATTCACGAAACGACAGGCAGCAATCCAGTCCTACTTTTGAATAAATTCTTACCGATTCCTGGGGTTCTAATCAAGACTCAGCTGGAGAGTTCTTTTGCTAATTTTATCAGTGCAACTCAAGAAAGACAGAACTCGGCCCTTAAAAAGCTGTCGCAGCCGAATGTCCCAGTTAAAAAATTACCATTTATTTTAACGTCCAAAAGTTGGGAAATCGTCGATACCTTGGCTAAAGAGTTTATCCATGCTTAAGATGATTGAACGTTCCAAAGTTATTATCTGTGTCGGCAGCGGGGGTGTTGGGAAAACGACGCTGGCTTCTGCATTGGCTTTTTTAGCAGCGCGAAATGGAAAGAAAGTTTTAGTTATCACGGTCGATCCGGCGCAAAGATTGAAATCAACAATGGGTCTGGGCGGGCAAACTGAAGTGGTTAAGATTGAGCACCCTAGCTTAAAGGGCGAACTTTTTGCTTCCGTCGTTGACGCCAAAAAAACTTTTGACGATTTTGTTTTGCGGGCGGCCTCTTCGGCCGAAATTGCCAAAAATCTTTTAAAAAATAAACTTTATATTCAGCTATCTACGACCCTAAGTGGTTCGCAGGAATTTACAGCGCTGGAAAAACTATATTCGTGCTATGAGTCTGGCAAGTATGATTTGATCGTGCTAGATACGCCGCCAACAAAACATGCTATTGATTTTTTGCAGGCGCCACAGAAACTGTCAGCCCTGTTTAATGAAGGTGTCGCTAAATGGTTTCGCAATTCGTCTGTGAAGTCGGTGGGAATTTTAGTCAGCATTTTGCAAGTTGGAACTAAACAGGTATTGAAAGTATTGGAATCCCTTACTGGATCAGAATTTATGCGCGAACTTGGGGATTTTTTCACCAGCATTGAAGGTTGGCAATTGCGCTTAGAAAATCGAATTTCAGATGTGCATCGATTGTTGGTTTCACCGACAACTCAGTTCTGTTTGGTATCTAGTTTTGACGAGGCCAAATTAAAGGAAGCTGAATTTTTTGCAAAAGAAATAAATAAAGGTGGGTATCACCTATCTGGGATGATCATAAATCGGGCGTTTCCTTTTTGGGCCGTTGAAACCGAAGCCAGCAAAGTTCCTTCAGAATTGGCGCAACTTTATGCTCAGCTTGTTGAATATTATCGGGATCGAGAAGAGCTATTTAATAAATTTAGTATTCGAATGAGCCAACAAAGCGAGATCGTGCGTCTGCCTGAAATGCAAAATGAAATTTCGAATTTGTCAGGAGTTTCTTTGATTGCCGATCTTTTAGAGAAAGGGAATGCCCAATGAAAATTTTAATAGTTTTCTGTCTGCTGCTGTCAGGGTGTTCTTTGTTTCGCACAAAGCCAGATGTCTCGCCGTTGCCACCAAAGGCCAGTGTCCGAGCAGAGCAAGAAAAGATTTTACAAGAAGCGGATGCCGAGTTTGAAAAGAAAAATTATAAACTTTCATTGGAAAAATTCGAAAGCTTTGTGCAAAAGTATCCTCAATCAATTTTCTTTGCACAAGCAAACCTTGGTGTAGCCCAGAGTTATCTTTCTTTGGGTGCTTGGGAAAAAGCAGTGACAAGTTTTCGCACTGTGATCAATTTTACCCGAACTAAACAGCCTGAAATCTCGGCTAAAAGTCTGTATTCCAGTGCCTACTGCTATGAAATGCTTGGCAATGATGTCCGTCTGCTGGCGACACTAAAGGATGCTGAAGCTTTAAGTGCATATTTACCTGAGGATATCCGTCTGGCCGAGCTACCGGCAAGATTGGCATCAGTTTATTACAAATTAGGTCGTGAACTTCAGGCGGATCGCTATTTTCAAATCGCAGATCGGGGAATGAGCCAACTTCGGGCGCAAGAAGCCGGTAAACTTTCAAAAGCTTGGATTGCAAAAACCTATTTTCAGATGGGGGGACTGACGTCGTCTCAACTTTCATCAGAAAATCTGCGCTCGCATATGGAATCCCTTGCGAAAATGCAGGTCTTCACACTTAAGGCCATTGAAGAAAATGGGGAGCCTTGGTCCCAGCGGGCATTGGATAATCTTCGGCGCAACTATATGGATATCTGGAATACGATTCAAAGCTGGCCTAAGGAATCAAATCTAGATCCAGTCGCTGGCCACAAGCGACAGGTGCAAAACCAAGCTCAGTTATATACTGATCTACTAACGACAATGGAAAGATTCAGAACCTTTGTCGCTCCGGAAAGCCAAGAAAAGAATCAAAAAGTCGGCGAGCTTTTAGCTTACTTGAATGAGATGGAAATAAAAGCTAGGGAGTTTATTATGAATTCAGGTGTTTACAATGATCTTACGCCAGACGCAAAGAAACGCCAGGGCCCAAGAATAGAAGGAGTCATCCGTGATGAGAAGTAAGTTACACAACGACTTTTGTGCGAAATCCAAAAGTCTTTCGGATTGGTTTTGCGATAAAACTAAAGATCTTTCGTATCCAATCTATTCAAGTTATGACATTCGCGATGCCGGATTTAAAATTTCCAATGTCGACGCGAATATTTACCCAGCTGGATTTAACAACATCTGCCCCACCGATAAAGAGACCTCCGTTGGTTTGTTTGCAAACTATCTAAGGGATCACTATGGTTCGAATATTCGAAAAATCCTACTGGTCACAGAAGAGCACACCGGAAATCCCTATTATTGGGAAAATGTTTACACCATTAAGTCTTTGCTTGAGGGTGCTGGCCAGCAGGTCCTAATAGCTTTTCCAAAAAAATTGCCTGCCCCCGTGTCATTGACAAGCGCAACGGGACATCAGTTGCAGGCTGTTTCTGCCTATGAGGACTCGGCAGAAGTTAGGGCCTTTAAGCCTGATATTATTGTCTCTAATAATGACTTTTCAGATGCCAACGAAGATTGGGCAAAACAGGTTACTTTGGCGGTCAATCCACCCCGAGAATTGGGATGGTATCAGCGTAAAAAAAGCAGATATTTTAAACTCTATAATCAGCTGGTTGCTGAATTTTCAGAAGTTGTGGGTTTTGATCCGTTTTTAATGAATGTGCGCACCGAAGTCTTTGAAAATTTTGATTTGGCTGAGGACTCATCGCGGGATCAGTTGGCAACTCAAGTTGATCAGTTGATTCAGTCGATTTCAAAAGAATATTCACAACATGGAATCACCGAAAAGCCATTTTTGTTCGTTAAAAATAACAGTGGAACCTACGGTTTGGGGGTTATTCGTGTCGGTAGCGGCGCCGAAGTTAAAGAATGGAGTTACAAATCAAGAAAGAAAATGAAGGCCGCAAAAGGTGGACGTGAGATCACCGAAGTTATTGTTCAAGAGGGAATACCGACCACGGTTTCTTCAGACGGAGCAACCGCTGAGCCCGTTATTTATATGATCGGTTCTGAATTGGCGGGTGGTTTTTTGCGAACCCATGGGGAAAAAGGGGCAACCGAAAGTTTAAACAGTCCTGGGGCCGTTTACAAAAGACTTTGTGTAACGGATTTGAATGTCAGCCTTAAGGGGGCGCCGCTAGAAAATGTCTATGGTTGGACGGCGCGGCTGGGGCTACTGGCCATTGCAATGGAAGGCAAAGAAATGGGAATTTCGTTCAAAGATTTTAAAGCGATTCCTTGTTCTGAATAGTGGCGTTCTTAGACCAAAGCACTGACTTGATTTCGATGGTCTAGATTGTGAATGAAATGCAAACATGTAACCATAATATGTTGTAAACTGTGGGCAGAAGATGAGGTGTTTTTATGAAAAAGGTAGTTTCATTGTTTGCCCTTTTTCTGTTCTTTGCTGTGGGCTATTATATAGCTTCTTCTTCGGGCGAGTTTCCGGGCTACGATTTTAAGTTAGCGCAATTGGCCCCTGCAAATAAGGCCCGCGATCCGGCGGCGATTCAAAGGGTATTCGATTTTTCTCGACTTGAAGGCAATGCACTTAACTTTGCACTTAAGCAGCGCTTAGTCAGTGGCGCCAAAGTACTTAAGGGCGAAGGCGGGATTGGCATCGCCTTAGGACATTTTGTTGTTCGCAGTGATGATGGGCAAAAAGAATTTGCCTGCCAGCGATATTCGAAAGTCGTTCTTTTCTTCGAGGGTGTTGGCATGGCCGTTTCAGGCGAAAGTCCTAAAATGGAAGTTGAGGGTAACTGCGAGATCTCAGCTGATATCAATTCGATTTCTCCGTTATGGATCCCTGTTGCAAGAATTCTTGGTGAAAAGGTTGCTGACCAAGAGTTTGATTTTCGCGATGAGCATCCGGTCAAAGTCAGTTTTTCAAATGTTTCTGACGAGTGGCCACGCACGTGGAATTTAAAAGCAGTTCGACTGTTTGATCTAAAAAAGACAGGCGACGAAGTGATCATCGGCCCCGACGAAATCGCAAAGATTTCCAACAAACCTTTTCTAGTGGAGTTCACAAAATAGATCCAGGGGCCTATCTAGATCTATTGGCCCATCTAAGCGTACAGTTTTGCGATTTCGACAAATGTTCGAATCATGCACCCAGAAGCCCCTTTTTTTGGGCAATAGGGCAGCCGACCACCCACGGCCCAAGCTGTCCCGGCGATGTCGAAATGGGCCCATGGGGTTCCCTCAACCACAAACTGTTCAAGGAATGCAGCTGCTGTGGCGGAACCTGCGCCTTTACTGGATGAAACATTGGAAAGATCTGCAAAAGTGCCCTTCATATCCTTCACGTGATGGTCAACCAAAGGCATGCGCCAAACCCATTCACCAGAAACTGTCGCTCCTGCTTCAATTTTTTTAGAAAGAGCGTCGTTGCGGGTAAAAAACCCGGTGTGGGTATTGCCAAGTGCGACTATCATTGCCCCAGTTAAGGTTGCGGCATCCACGATAAGTTGCGGATTGAGTTCGCTTGCGTATGACAAGGCATCGGCCAAAATCAAACGACCTTCCGCATCGGTGTTATTGACCTCAAAAGATTTTCCGTTTCTGGCAACATGCACATCGCCAGGTTTGGTCGCGGCACTTCCGGTTAAGTTTTCAGTGGAAGGAACCAAGCCGATGACGTTTAGTTTTAATTTTAATTTTGCAATCGCAAGCAGTGTTCCGATAACATTTGCGCCACCGCACATATCATACTTCATTTCTTCCATACCACCGCTTGGCTTAATACTAATGCCACCGCAGTCAAAAGTAAGACCTTTGCCGACAAAAATAACAGGTGCTTTTGAAGCGGCCGCCCCCTTGTATTCCATAATAATAAACCGGGGCTCTTGAGCCGATCCCATCGAGACCCCCAATAGGCCGCCCATTTTTTCTTTTTTAATACGGGCCTTGTCCCAAATAGTGACTTTGATGCCAGTTCCTTTTGCTGCGTTGACAGCAGAGTCCGCCAAAATTGTTGGTGTCATCAGGTTTCCAGGCAAATCCCCAAGGCGTCTGGAGAAATTCACTGTTTCGGCTAAAACATGAGCTTCATGATTAGCTTTTTTAAAGGCTGGGTCTGCTGAAAATTTTGTAACTAAATTAAAATGTAGGTCGCTGTCAGCTTTTACCCGGTCGTTTCCCCCGTCACTTTTTGTTTTCAACTCGTCAAAGTTGTAGTTTGACAGAATAAGGCCCTCGATCAGGCCTTGGAGGTTATGAACAGCATCCTTTTTACTTCCAGGAATACCGTCCACATCAATAGCTAATGATTTAGCGTTTAAGGCTTTTGCCGCGGATTGAATTGTGGCTGCTACTTGGCGAACACTTTCATGATCAATTTTAGATCCAAGGCCGACGACCAAAACATGGCGGTGGCCTGAAAAATTTAATTCGCGATAGCTAATGGCCTCGCCGCTTTTTCCGGTGATTGATTTGTCGTCGATGGCAGCCTTGAGGTGTTTAGAAAGTTCACTATGCGTGACTTTTGTCGCCGTTTCTTTTCCAGTTTTGTTCTGAATTGAGAATACAACAAGAGCTGTTTCTTTTTGAGACAACTTGCCTAAGCTAATTTGCATATGAACCCCATTTGTCATGATTTGTATGCCTGAAGTTATGCCTCATTTGGCATCATCTTCGCAGGGAGTAATTAGTAGCACTGTAGGTCATTGTTGAAAAGATATTTAATTCTGCTCTAGCAAGACTTTTGTCGATTGAGGAATGATCGGATAACACCGAGTAGAGCTGGGCAGCAAACGAAGGAGATCAACGTGAATCTGATTCCATATGTCATCGAGCAAACAGCAAAAGGCGAACGCAGTTATGATATTTACTCCCGTCTATTAAAGGACCGCATTGTAATGCTGGGTTCACAAGTAAGCGATGACGTTTCAAATAGCATTATCGCACAGCTTCTATTTCTAGAGGTTGATAACCCAGAAAAAGACATTCACTTCTATATTAACTCACCGGGCGGCAGCGTCACTGCAGGGCTGGCGATTTACGATGTGATGCAGTTTGTGAAATGTGATGTTGCGACCTATTGCCTGGGAATGGCAGCAAGCATGGGTTCATTGCTTTTGCAGGCCGGCGCCAAAGGAAAACGCTACAGTATGCCAAATGGCCGGATTATGATCCATCAGCCTTCACTAGCAGGTGGTGGCCTTGGTGGACAAGTGACGGATATCGAGATCCACACAAAAGAACTTATTAAGACTAAAAAGAAACTAACTGATATATATGTTACTCATGCAAATCGTGATTACGAATTTTTTTCTAAGACAATGGAACGGGATCATTTTATGGACCCTGTAGAGGCCAAAGAAATGGGACTGATTGATCATGTTGTTGAATTCCGAAAAACCAGCAAAGGATAATTGCAATGCTGAATAATAATACGAATACCAAAGACTCTGGAACTCTTCGTTGCAGCTTTTGCGGAAAAGGCCAAAAAGAAGTTAAAAAACTAATTGCCGGGCCTGGCGTTTATATTTGTGATGAATGCATCGAGCTCTGTAACGATATTATCGACGAGGAAAAAGAACGCGATAGCGCGGTCAAGGGGACATTTAAAGTTCCTAAGCCTTCGGATATTAAAACCTTCCTTGACGATTACGTTATTGGTCAACAAAAGGCGAAAAGGTCCTTGGCCGTAGCTGTGCATAATCATTACAAGCGAATCAATCATGCCCAAGGCGCAAAAAAGCAAGACGTTGAGTTAGCCAAAAGTAATATTTTGCTAATAGGGCCTACCGGATCGGGAAAGACTTTACTGGCGCAAACCATAGCAAGAATTTTGAATGTTCCTTTTGCCATGGCTGATGCGACCACTTTGACTGAAGCTGGCTACGTTGGCGAAGATGTGGAAAATGTCGTTCTGAATTTATTGCAAGCAGCAGATTGGGACATTGAACGCTGTCAACGTGGTATTATTTATGTGGATGAAATCGATAAGATTTCTAGAAAATCTGAAAATCCATCAATTACCAGGGACGTTTCTGGCGAAGGCGTGCAGCAAGCATTATTAAAAATCCTTGAAGGCACCGTTGCGAATCTTCCGCCAAAAGGTGGACGTAAGCATCCTCAGCAAGAATTCATTCAAGTTGATACGACCAATATCCTGTTTATTTGCGGTGGCGCTTTTGTCGGTCTTGATAAGATTATTGAAAATCGCACCACAAGCCGGACCATGGGAATTGGCGCTGATATCAAAACCCAGGCGGAAAAAGATACTGGCGAAAATATTCTACAAAAAGTTGAACCCGATGATTTGGCAAGGTTTGGTCTAATCCCTGAGTTCATTGGTCGAATGCCAGTATTGGCAGTTCTTGATCCATTGAATGAATCGGCCTTAATAGATATCCTGATCCAGCCCAAAAATGCTTTGACCAAACAATATGCAAAGCTTTTTGGAATGGAGGGCGTCGAGCTTAAATTCACTGAAAAAGCTTTGAAAGCCATTGCTGGCCAAGCTTTGCGCAGAAAAACCGGAGCCCGGGGCTTGCGCAGTGTTATCGAGCATTCGATGCTGGATATCATGTTCGAAATTCCTTCGAAAACAAATGTGAAGGAAGTGATCATCGACGAAAAAGTGATCGAAGAACAAGCGCCGCCAAAGTTAGTATACAAAACCGAAGAAGAGATGCGAGCTGCAGATGTCAAAAAAGGCTCAGCCGAAAGCGCTTAAAAATTCAATCTAATGTAAATCAAGCAAAGGCCAGTTTATGTGTTTACATAGACTGGCCGTTTTTCTATTTGGAACTAGAAATAAATATCAACGCCGGATAGGCCGCAATCCAAGCGAAGAAAAAACGGTTTAAGCCAAAGACATAAATATTGCAGACATGAAAAAAGGCTCCGGCCGCAATATAAAAAAATGCCATTGAAATATTCAAAACAGCTAAGGGAAAGCTAAGTTCAAAAAGAAGTACCAACCAAGAGGCCGCCACCAATAGAAATCGTCGCCTTAAAAGAATGTCCACACTGTCAGTGGTTGCGTACTTCGGCCCTTGAAGAAAATTTTTTAGTGCCAAACCATTTCGCCAGGTGGGATTTTTTAGTTTAAAATATCCTGCTTTAAAATAAGATAGACACAGCTGAATTGTAATATACCAAAGGCACCCAGTGATTAGTTTTGGACTTTTATCAAAGTAAAAACAAAGGTCAACACAAATCAGAATCATCAAGTGCATCGAATCACTGCCACCATTAAACGACCCACGCCAGCGAAGTAAAGTCAGAATATGAATGCACAAAATGAAGCTGATACCCAACAGGCTAGGATCCCATAAAAGCCAAAATGCGACAAATATTCGCAAATAGTTTAGCAAATAAAAGTTTTTTGCCTTTAAAGCAAAGCCAAATATGAATTTCAGCAGCCAATTTTGGCCGCATAATTCAGGTTCAAGTTCAGGCCAACGCCATACGCCATGGTCCGAGTATGATTCCTTGAGTGCAAGGAATTCAAAACCCTGAACTATTGCAAAAGTTGCTAAGAGTGCAGCAGTGATTTCAAGAATAGTCTGCGAATCCATTGGCTAAACCTCGTAAATCCGAGACAGAAAAATTTCATCAATTCTAAACTGATAGTGTTTTTTTTGTTCGGACAACTGCATTCTTTGCATTTGAAGCTGAACCAAATTGGCCACAATGCGAAAAGAGATTAACTGTTCGATTTTTTCCATTTCGGCCTTCGGGTTGGCCAAGATATCCATGACAAAATGATCGATACTATTATTGCAAGCGTGTAGAAAGTTTCCTTTGGCATTGAGGGGAAAAGACTTCAATGATCGTGGAACTTTTTCCAAGCAGGGTTTCCACGTTTCTTGCTCGTCGGGTCCGTCGGTCCAGCGAACTTCTAGCAAGGGTTCTAAACCAGCTTCATCAAAAAAGCGCCATGATGGTATTAAAGCACGCAATAAAAACAGCCATTTCATAATTGGTTAATTCTAAGTAGCGGAATTCTGGATTGCATTAGAAAAACATCAGGACGTAAATCCGCATTTTTTCTAGACTTTGGTTGGGGCGACCGATTTTCTACAGTGCCTAAAATCATTTATCGAAAATCCTACCAAGATATCTAAATAGAACGATATCATTGCAATAAGGGTGATCCTTAACTGCGAACGAGGGGGGATTTATGTCTGTCGCTACCGCCAACGGAAACGGCCAACTGCCAATGCTGCCATTGCGGGATTTGATTATTTTTCCGCACATGATGATGCCTCTATTTGTCGGTCGAGAAAAAAGTATCAATGCGCTGGAAGAGGCCATGAGCAAGCAGTCCGATATTGTGCTTGCCGCCCAGAAAGATGCAAAGACCAATAATCCTGAAGCCAAGGATATCTTCTCGGTGGGAACCGTTGGCACTATCATTCAATTGCTGCGGCTTCCGGATGGAACCGTAAAAGTTCTGGTCGAAGGCAAGCGTCGGGTTAAAATTAAGAACTTTGTTCCCAATGATGCTTTTTTCGTCGTGCAAACCGAAGATGTGAACGAAGAAGTGGCACAACCAGTTGAAACCCAGGCAATGATTCGCTCTGTAAAATCAACTTTTGAAACTTACGTGAAATTAAATAAGCGGATTCCGCCAGAAATTCTAATGCGGGTTTCAACCATCGAGAATGCTGGCGAGTTAGCGGATATTATTGTTGCGCAATTGAATTTAAAACTTGAAGACAAGCAGAAGGTCCTAGAAATCTTTGATCCAGGCAAGCGCCTTGAGCATCTATTAAACTTGATGACAGGCGAAATTGAAATTCTTGAAGTCGAGAAAAAAATTAGAACTCGTGTGAAAAAGCAAATGGAGCGTTCACAGAAAGAATACTACTTAAACGAGCAAATGCAGGCGATTCAAAAAGAGCTTGGTGAAAAAGACGATTACCAAGAAGAACTTCGCGAACTTGAAGATAAAGCGAAGAAAAAGAAGATGTCCCAGGAAGCTCGCGATAAAGTCCTTAAAGAAGTTAAGAAACTTCGGATGATGTCACCAATGAGTGCAGAGGCCACTGTCGTACGCAATTATATCGACTGGGTTTTGGCGCTGCCTTGGACGGATTATTCGGATGAATATCACAACGTAACTAGGGCCGAAGAAATTCTAAACGATGACCATTGGGGACTTGAAAAAGTTAAAGAACGAATTCTTGAGTATCTTTCGGTACTTTCGATTTCTAAGGATCTAAAGGGTCCAATCCTTTGTTTGTATGGCCCACCCGGAGTGGGTAAGACTTCTTTGGCTAAATCGATAGCAAGGTCATTGAATAGAAACTTTGCGCGTATTTCATTGGGTGGCGTTCGCGACGAAGCTGAAATTCGCGGGCATCGAAAAACCTATGTCGGAGCAATGCCGGGTAAGATTTTACAAGCCTTACGTAAAGTCGACAAGGGCAACCCTCTCGTTCTTTTAGATGAGATTGACAAGATGGCCTCGGACTTTCGTGGTGACCCAAGTTCTGCGATGCTCGAAGTTCTTGATCCAGAACAAAACTGCAACTTCCAAGATCACTATCTTGAGATCGAATACGATCTTTCGAAAGTCATGTTCATCGCTACTGCGAACTCTCTGCATACAATTCCGCGTCCCCTGTTGGACCGGATGGAAATTATTTCGCTTGAGGGTTACACCGAGACCGAAAAATTCTACATTGCCAAACAGTATCTGATTAGTAAGCAAATGGCCGCCCACGGCTTGAAAGACCGCAAGGTAAGCATCCAAGATGCAGCCTTAAAATATATCATTCGCTTCTATACAAGAGAAGCTGGAGTGCGGAATCTTGAGCGCCAAGTGGCTAATGTGTGTCGCAAAGTTGCCCGTGAGATAGTCAAAGGCGAAGCCATTGCCGAAATGAACGCCAAGAAAAATTCCAAAAAGGTCGCAAAGGTAAAAGCTAAAACAGTACCCTATGTCGTGACCACGAAAAAGCTTGTCGAACTTCTTGGGCCCGAAAAGTACCGTTTCGGTAAGATTGAAGAGGGCAACGAAATTGGCCTTACCAATGGGATGGCGTGGACTGAAGTCGGCGGCGATCTTTTACCGGTAGAGGCAACGGTTGTCCCTGGCAAAGGAAAGTTTACGGTAACCGGTCAGCTTGGTGATGTAATGAAGGAATCTTGTTCGGCGGCAATGTCCTATGTGCGTAGTCGGGGCCCATTATTTGGTCTAGATAAGGAATACTTTTATAGTACAGACGTTCATATCCATTTGCCTGAAGGAGCGGTCCCAAAAGATGGTCCGTCAGCGGGAATTGCACTGACAACATCGATTGTATCGGCGATCTTAAAAATTCCGGTGCGCAGAACTGTGTCGATGACTGGTGAAATTTCACTGCGCGGAAAAGTACTGGCAATTGGTGGCTTGAAAGAGAAAGTGATGGCTGCCCATCGCGGTGGAATTAGAACGGTAATCTGCCCGAAGGAAAATGAAAAAGATTTAAAGGATATTCCTCGCGAGATCATGAAAGATCTTAAGATCATAATGGTTGATCATGTTGATCAAGTTCTAGTGAATGCACTGGATATTAAAAATCCAAAAGAACTTTTCAAGTTCAGGAGTCAAAAAGACGTGGGTTTGAAGGCCAATTTCACTGGCCAAACTGTTCAACACCATTGATTTTTTTAGCAGGTGTTTCGTAGAAAGCAAAAAACCGAGGCTAATATCTTCGGTTTTTTGCTTTAGACCTTCACGCTTCAGCCTAAGACAGTTTCCGGCCTAAATTTAAGAATTTAAAAATCACCGATCCAAAAGCTCGCCAATTTGCTGCTTATTAAAACAATATCAGATAGTTATTAGTGTTGATTTTTCATTCTAGAGGTCCCCTGTGTGGCTTAAGGTGCACACCAATTGCGCAGATAAAAAACTAATAGTTTGACTGAAATGAAAGAATTTGTAAGATTTCACCGGTCTTTTAAAATCACAGCTTCCCTAGTATCCCGAGGTTTTATGTTGAAAAACGATGTTCGGCTGTTATCACCGGACCAGGCTTACGAGCTTGGAACTCTGTATTCAGACCGTTGTGATTTTGAGCCAGCCATTCAGAATTTGCTTGCTGCCGCTGATGGCTATTCTGCAACTCGCGATTTTTCTGGATATTTAAGAAGTCAGAACCTACTGCTTAGAATTTATGGTGAAATGGAACGCTTTGATCGAATTCAAGAGGTCAAAGAGCGCCTCCAGGACCTGG
This sequence comes from Streptomyces griseus, assembly GCA_943330705.2. Classification (GTDB taxonomy): domain Bacteria; phylum Bdellovibrionota; class Bdellovibrionia; order Bdellovibrionales; family Bdellovibrionaceae; genus CALQIT02. The sequence goes on along the minus strand of CALQIT020000001.1, from coordinate 2,146 downwards.
TACTTAAAGAAGGTTTCGAACTTGGTTCGCGAACCTATTATACACTTTCGCTTTGTGCTGCCTATCGCGGTCAAAATGAAACGGCATTGGAATACCTGCAAAAATCTTTGGCTATCGCTTTAGCAACAGATCACAAAGAGGATATTTGCTTTGCAATTAATGGTTTGGCGATTTGTTATTCCAATCTGGGTAAAAGTTCCGAGGCCTTGAAAGAAATATACAATCTTCAAGTGTTCTTACAGGTTTTGGACCTACCAGAGGTTCGAATTTCTTCGCAAATCTTGAACGCAAAAATTCTTCGCGAAGCAAAACGTTTTGATCAGGCCTTAGAGGTTTTGTGGCAAACCTATGAGTACTTGCGCTCTGCAAAGGCTTTGAATCGTCATATTTATATTCTTTATGAGTTAGGTCGTACTTATTTGCTTTCTGGCGATAAAGATTTAGCTCGAACTTACCTGACTTTAGCCAGCAAAACAGTGGATCCAAAAAATATGATCCGCTTGGCGCGGATGATTTCTGATTTAATGAAAGAGCTTGGGGCAGATACCAAATCAAACTTCGATTTAATTTTTGCATTAGAAGACCATGCTGTCACCGAAAAGAAACTGGGTCGAATTGATTTTAAAAATCAATTTATTTTGCTCGATCTTCTTCGTTTGTTCGTGCAAAACCCTGGGCAAGTTTATTCCAAAGAATATTTAGTCGAAAATATTTGGAAGCAATCTTACGATCCGGGAATTCACGACAATAAAATCTATGTCACAATTAAACGTCTTCGTAAAATGATCGAGCCTGATTACGAAAGACCAAAGTATATATTTAGGGCAAAAAATGGCTACTTTATGAATAAATCTGCAAAAGTTTTAATGGACCAACGGGGGGAGCTACAATGAGAACTCTGATTTTAGGTTTGTTTTTTGTTTTTGGCTTGGGGTTTACAAGCGCGTCTTATGGGCAATCGGCGTCTTACAACGAGGGGTCATTCCAGGTTCAAGGCGGTGACTACTGGCCATGGGGTAAGGAAATCGACTTTCCTTGGAAGGCCATTCAGGGTTTTTGGGGTGCCTACGATAAATCCGGATGTACGACTTACTTTTTATTTAAGGTTCTGACCCAATACCAAGAGCGTATTTTGACGGTTGAGCAGTACGATGCCAGAACTTGTAAGCTCATAGGACGTGGAATCGGCTACGAACGCAATCGGGTGGTAAGAGCTCGATTTACGGGAGAAAAAGGCGATTTTGACCTTAGAATTCACGTATTTAAAGAATCAGATATCTTAGAGGGAAGTGGTCGCCTGCAGACACCGTCTTTAAGTAAGTTGGTTACAGTGATGTCAATGAGTCCTGCAGGAAATCCAGCTCAGGTAGGAATTTTACAAATATTCAAAGTAGGTTCAGATCCATCTATAAACTGCAAATAATTTGAACTTGGGGCTTGATATCTATGACGAGGTTCTGTAAATACAGAGCCTCTTTTCATTTCAGGGAGTTAGCTCAGTTGGTAGAGCGCCACCCTTACAAGGTGGACGTCGCAGGTTCGAATCCTGTACTCCCTACCAAATTAAACCCGCACTTCGCGGGTTTTTTCGTTTCTAGGCAGAAGGCTCTTCTCACTTAAGTCTTGCGGATGTTGATCTGCCTCAAATCCGATTCCATGATGGCGACGATGATTTTGAGCAAAGGCATCGAATCTGCAAAGGTGATGAAGCAAGGAGGCTGGAAAGACCTTAAAACCATGATGATTCCTCTTCGAAAGGCGGGGATTGGTACTCGTGGAACCTTAAGTGATTTCTCAGTCCATGATGGTTCGCCTAAATCAGGAGAGCTATTGCGTTTCAAATCACCTGTTTCCAGTGGGTTACAATGACAAACGAGGCTAATGACCACGGATCAAATAACTTGCAAAATTCCGCAAGTTTTGATAGGGTCAAAGAAGTGCAGTACCGGGTTCATCAACTCAGAGTGGTCGTCAATGGGATTAGCTTTACTCAAGTGATGATTGATACTCATTACGAGGAAAAGCACAAAGCCAGCATGAGCGACGAAATCATTTTGGGGCTGGTGATGGAGCTAAATCGACGAAACTTTTTATTGGAAGCGATGGATAGCTCAGGTCGCAATTTTTTTGTGAATGAGCCTTGGCT